>NZ_LZMK01000115.1:0-7973 GCF_001665865.1 Nocardia sp. 852002-20019_SCH5090214
GCCAGATCGTCGAGCAGATCACCGCCGCGCAAGGCCGCGAGCTGCTCGTAGCGCTGGTGCAGGCGCGCGTGCACGGGATCGATCCCACTCACGGCATGCAGCAGTTGCAGCAATTGCTGCGGTCCCAACTCCGGCTCATGACGCAGTGCGGCCAGGGCGCAGCTCACCCCGTGCAGGCCCCAGCGCTCCAGCAGCGCCCGGCGATCGGCCACATCGGGCCCGGCCGATTGGTCGACGAACAGTTCCGGGGAGAGCGTGAGCGCCGCGCCGCCACCGGCCGCGTGGCGGCGCAGCGTGCGCAGATCGTCGTCGCTCGGTGTGCCGGCGCGGGTGCGCACGGCCAGTTCGGCGACCATCGGCGCCACCGGAACACCCAGCACGTGCGCCGCCTGATCGGCGGCCACCACCGCATCGCCCCAGCGCGAGCCCACGGCATCGGCCTTGTTGAGTACGACCATCGTGGTTTCGGGCCGCAGGGATTCGAGGACGCGACGATCGGCGGCCTGCAGCGAACCCGCCAGCACGTAGACGACGAGATCGGCGTCGAGCACCGGATCCGGCACGCCCGGCTGATCCACCGGCGCGGTCTCCTCCGCCGACATCAGGGCCAACGCCCGCAACAGCGTCGATTTCCCGGCGCCGGCCCGGCCGGTCACCTGAATCCGCAGCGGCCGCCGGAAGGCCACGGCCGCGCTCGCCAGCTGATCGGCGACGCCCGGGGCGGACCCGGCGCCGACGCGCACCGTGGCGATGAGTTGCTCGAGTTCCGGTGCGGGCCCGCCGTGGTCGTTCAGCAAGCCCGGCGAAGCGCTGGTTGCAGTGGCTCTCGACACAGGTGATACCCCCTTCCGGCGGCAAATTCTGTCAGAAGACGCGGCGGTTGTCGGCACCGACCGGATTTTCACCGGCGCGCCCGATCGTCGTTGCGCCACACAGCGATGTGTAATCGATCACACGAAACCGCCTGCCCGAGCTCGCGACCGGCGACGATGGCCTGCGGCCCGACCATCACCGCAGGTGAGCGGTAATTGGCGCGGAATTGGGAATCTCTCCGGTGAAACGGTGGTTGTGCTTGTGTCACAGCATAATTCGACAGTGGTGAACTATCGGGTCACGGATTCGATCACCTACGCTGAAGCCGCCGGCGGCACCGCCGGTGCGCGGCCTCGGCGGTGTGGACCCCGGTCGGCCGTGCGCCCGTGCGCCGGCCCCGTGGATCCGAAGGAGGTTGCGATGAGCGTCAACGTCGACGTCATCGGTAACGACGGCGCCGCCGTCGCGACGAAGAACGAACGGCCGCTGCCGCCGTCGCAGGACCCCTTCTATCGCGCACCCGCCGACGCGGCCGCGCACGCACCCGGAACCGTTCTGCGCAGCCGGCCCGTGCAGATCGCGCTGCTGGGACTCATTCCGCAGCGCGTGACGGCGTGGCAGCTGCTGTATCGCAGCAACGACCTGCACGGTGACGCCGAGGTCGCGGTGACCACGGTGCTGCTGCCCGCCGATGCCGATCCGGCCGAACGCCGCCCGTTGCTGGCCTTCGAATCGGCGATCGACGCCGTCACCGAGCGATGCGCTCCCTCCTATGCACTCCGCCGCGGCGCCGTCGTCCCGGGCTCGATCACCCAGCTCGAACTGCTGCTCGTCGCCAACGCACTGCGCCGCGGCTGGGCGGTGAGCATCGCCGATCACGAGGGACCGGACGGCCGTTTCGGCGCGCCCCGGGAACCGGGCTACCGCTCGCTCGACGGCATCCGCGCCGCGATGCACTTCCGTCCGCTGGGGCTCGGTACCGACACCCCCGTGGTGGTCTGGGGCTACTCCGGTGGCGGGATGGCCGGCTCCTGGCTGGTCGAGATGGCTCCCACCTATGCGCCCGAGCTCACCATCGCCGGTGCGGTACTGGGCGCGCCGGTCGGCGATCCGGGTGAGGTGTTCATCCGGCTGAACGGTGGCCGGTACGCCGGTTTCCCCGCCATCGTGATCTCGGCGCTACGCCAGGTGTATCCGGCGCTCGAGGAGGTGCTCGACAAGCACATCACCAGCTCCGGGGAGCGCCTGCTGGAACGGGCGGCTCAGCTGCCACCGATCGTCGCGCTCGCTCGGCTCGCCGGCCACGACGTCAGCAAACACCTCGATCACCCACTGGAAGAGGTACTGAGCACCCCCGCGATGTGCGACATGTTCGACGATATGCGGCTCGGCAAGCACACCCCGCACTGCCCGATCCTGGTGATCCAGCCGCTGCACGATCGCATCATCGACGTCTCGTGTATCGATGCGCAGGTCGAGCGCTACCGCGCGGGCGGTGCCACCGTCGGCTACCTGCGCGATCGGCTGAGCGACCACTTCACGTTGTTACCGCTGGCCACGCCGCTGAGCCTGGACTGGCTGGCCGACCGCATCGCCGGCCGCCCGGTCACCGACGCCGACACCGAGACCCGGACCGTCTGGTCGGTGATGGCGTCCCCGTCGCGCTGGCGCGGGCTGTTCGAGCTGGCCGGCACCGCGGGCCGGATGATCCTGGGCCTGCCGCTGGGCAGGCAGAGCGAACCGGAACTGCCGCAGACGCAGCCGCTCGCCGCCTGACGCCGGGCTCCGCGCCACCGCGGCAACACTTCTGACCCGGGATTTCCCTCCTCGACGCGGTCGATTGCGGCCCTGATCATCGAATACTGGACAATGGACGCCGTGAACGACACCGCTGGTAGCGACGGGGCCGGAGGCGGCAGCTTGCGTAACCACGCAGGCCCCCGCGAACAGCGCGAAGATGCAGCTGGTAGCGACGGGGCCGGAGGCGGCAGCTTGCGTAACCATGACGGCCCCTCCCCCGAGCGTGAGCCCTCCCGCCTCTACCCGCGGGTAACCAGCTTCCGCTCGCGTCGTGGCGCGTTGACCGCGACCCAACAGCAATCCTGGGAGCGGATGTGGCCGCGCATCGGCCGCGAGGTGAGCGACGAGCCGCTCGACGCCGCCGCCTGGTTCGGCCGGACCGCCCCGCTGATCATCGAGATCGGCTGTGGCACGGGGACCGCGACCGCGGCGATGGCCAAGGCCGAGCCGCAGTTCGACCTGATCGGCATCGAGGTATACAAGCCGGGTCTCGCTCAGCTGGTACAGCGGATCGAGCGGGAAGGCATCGAGAACATCCGGCTGCTGCGCGGCGATGCCGTCGACGTCCTCGAGCACATGATTGCCAAGGATTCGCTAGCGGGCGTGCGCGTGTTCTTCCCGGATCCCTGGCCGAAGGCTCGCCACCACAAGCGCCGGCTGCTGCAGCCCGCGACGATGACCCTGATCGCCAGCCGGCTGCAGCGTGGCGGCATTGTGCACGTAGCCACCGACCACGCGGGCTACGCCGAACATATCGCCGAGGTGGGCGCGGGAGAACCGCAGCTCGTAGGCCTGAACGAGGCCACCGGCGGCGACGCGGAACACCCCGGAACCGATACGGTGATCGGCCTCGAACGCCCGGTGACGAAGTTCGAGAGCAAGGCGCATCGAGCCGGAAGCGCCATCACCGAGTTCATTTGGGGGAAGATCTAGATATGAGTCTCAGGGAGATGGCCCAGCCGGCCGACGAGGTTGCCGGAACAGTGCGCGGCGACGAATCGGACGTCGTCGCCGGCGCGGCGGCCCCCGCGACGCCGGTCGCCGAGCCCGCCGGGGTGCGACGGGTGCTGCTGGTGTGGGACGCACCGAACCTCGATATGGGCCTGGGCGCCATCCTCGGCGGCCGTCCCACCGCGGCCTACCGGCCGCGCTTCGACGCACTCGGCCGCTGGCTGCTGGCGCGTACCGCCGAGTTGTCCGCCGGCAGTACACAGCGCATCGAACCCGAGGCCACCGTCTTCACCAATATCGCCCCCGGGACCGCCGATGTGGTGCGTCCGTGGGTCGAGGCGCTGCGCAACGTCGGTTACGCGGTCTTCGCCAAACCGAAGATCGACGAGGATTCCGACGTCGACAGCGACATGCTGGCACATATCCAGTTACGCCGCAGCGGAGCCGGTCTCGCGGGGATCATGGTGGCCTCCGCGGACGGTCAGGCCTTCCGCGAACCGCTCGAGGAGGTCGCGGCCACCGGGGTTCCGGTCCAGGTGCTCGGATTCCGCGAGCACGCGAGTTGGGCTGTCACGTCCGATATCCTCGATTTCGTCGACCTCGAGGACATCCCGGGTGTGTTCCGTGAACCGCTGCCCCGGGTCAGCCTCGACTCGCTGCCCGACGAGGGAGCCTGGCTGCAGCCCTTCCGGCCGCTGTCCGCACTGCTCACCTCCCGCCCCGCTCAAGGAGTCGCTTAGTGTTCACCCGCTGGGGCGAGCTGGTCCACAGGTTCCGCTACACCGTGCTGGGTGTAGCGGTGGCCGCGCTTCTCGCCCTGGGGGCGTACGGGTTCGGTCTGGAAAACCATCTGAGCTCCAGCGGCTGGTTCGACCCCGGTGCGGAGTCCTCGCAGGCCGCGGTGCTCAAGGACCAGGTCTACGGCCGCGATCACATGTCCGATGTGATCGTGCTCTACACCGCGCCCGACGGTAAGACCATCGACGATCCGGAGTTCGGGCGGAAGATCACCGACAATCTCAACAGCCTGCCCAGGGACCATCCGGACCAGATCAACAAGGTCAACGTCGCCTACTGGAAGACCGAGACCGGCGACTGGAGCGCCTCGGCTACCGGTAGTAAGGACAAGAAGTACGCGTTCGCCTCGGTCGCCATCAAGGGTGACGACGACACGACCACGATGAACAACTACCGCGCGGTCAAGAACGCCTTCTACATCCCCGGCGTGGATGTCCAGCTGGCGGGCATGCAGCCGGTCGCGGGAGAGCTGAACGACACCATCGCCTCCGACCAGAAGCGCATGGAGATGCTGGCCATTCCGGCCGTCGCGATCCTGCTGTTCTTCATCTTCGGCGGTATCGTCGCCGCGGCCCTGCCGCTGATCATCGGCGGTCTCACCGTCCTGGGCGCCAACGGCATCGTCATGGCGATCACCCATGTCACCGAGGTGAATTCGTTCGTCGGGGCCGTGGTGTCGATGATCGGCCTGGGCTTGGCGATCGACTACGGCTTGTTCATAGTCAGCCGGTTCCGCGAGGAGCTGGCCGAGGGCTACACCACCCGCCAGGCCGTACGGCGATCAGTGATGACCGCCGGGCGTACGGTCACCTTCTCGGCGACCATGATCATCGCCGCCAGCGCCGGCATGCTGCTGTTCCCGCAGGGCTTCCTGAAATCGGTCGCCTACGGCACCATCGCGACCGTGCTGCTGGCCGCGCTGGCCTCGCTCACCATCCTGCCCGCGCTGCTGTCGATCCTCGGACCGCGCGTCGACGCGCTGGGATTCAAGCGGTTCCGCAAGACCAAGACCGCCGAAGAGGTCGAGAACGGCTTCTGGGGCCGCACCACGCAGTGGGTGATGAAGCATCCGCTGAAGGTGGCAGTGCCGCTGTGCATCATCCTGCTGCTGCTGATCATCCCGGTGAAGAACCTGAAGTTCGGCGGTATCAGCGAAACCTATCTGCCGCCGGACAATCCGACCCGCATGGCGCAGGAGAAGTTCGACGAGATCTTCCCGCTGCGCCAGACCGACCCGATCCAGCTGGTCATCACCACGCAGAACACCGGCGAGATCAAGGCCATCCTGGACGAGGCCAGTGGCGCACCCGGACTCACCGATCCGTTCGGCACGCCCGGCATTCCGCCGAACGGCTCCGATGTCTGGGTGTCCGAGGCGACGATGGCGCCGGACGCGAACGTCGAGGACACGATCGCCTATCTGCGCTCGATCAGCGTGCCCGACGATGTGGATCTGATGGTCGGCGGCCAGCCGGTCCTGATGCAGGACAGTATCGATTCGCTGCTGGATCGCATGCCGCTGATGATCGTGCTGGTCGTCTTCGTGACCACGCTGCTGATGTTCCTGACCTTCGGCTCGCTGGTGCTGCCGATCAAGGCGGCGTTGATGAGCGCGCTGGGCCTCGGCTCCACGCTCGGCATTCTGACCTGGATCTTCGTCGACGGCCACGGCGCCGGACTGCTCAATTTCACGCCGCAGCCGATCATGTCGCCGGTACTGGTGTTGATCATGGCGGTGATCTACGGCCTGTCCACCGACTACGAGGTGTTCCTGCTCTCCCGCATGGTGGAGGCGCGCGCCCAAGGCGCGAGTACCACCGAGTCGGTGCGCTCCGGAACCGCTCAGACCGGTCGCATCATCACCGCCGCGGCACTGATCCTGCTCGTGGTGGTCGGTGCGTTCGCCTTCTCCGATCTGGTGATGATGCAGTACATCGCCTACGGCATGATGGCCGCGCTGTTCATCGACGCCACCGTGCTGCGCATGCTGCTCGTTCCCGCGACCATGAAACTGCTGGGTGACGACTGCTGGTGGGCCCCGGCCTGGATGAAGCGCATTCAGCAGCGCATCGGCCTGGGCGAACCCATCCTCGACGACGAGCGTCCCGGCACCGGCGAGGTCGTCGACCTGGTCAAGACGACGCCGGTCACCGATCCGGTGACCATGCAGCTGCCGCAGCTGCCCGACGGGACGCCGAAGGGCCCGCGCAAGCCGCGGCGGTTGAAGTTCCTGCGGGTCGACCCGGAGGCGCCGACCGAGCAGTTGGATCGCATCGATCCGGCCACGGCCGGCACGTCCACGCGCGCGACTCGCGCCAAGAGCCCCGAGGCGTCTCGGTCCGAGGGCTCCGAGTCGCCGGCGTCGCGGACCGCGCGGTCCAAGGCGGGCGCCGGAGAGTCGACGGAATCGCGGGCGAAAGCCGTTGCTCCCCCGGCGGCCGCGGAAGCCGATTCGTCGGCGTCGGGGAAGCCGGTTAAGGACGAGAAGCCGGTTGAGGCCGAAAAGTCGGAAAAGTCCCCGAAGCGCAAGCGTTTCGGCCGCCGCCGGTCGGACTCCGGCGCAGATGCGCCGTCGGCCGATTCGGGCAATGCCTCGTCCGGCGACAGTGATGCCGATGCCTCGGACGGCACCGGGAATCAGGCACGGCCCGCCGCCTCGGCCTCTGCCGACGCCGCCCCGGTCCGCACGCCGTCCGGCCCGGAGGCCGGGCGCCCGACAACCCCGCCGCAAACGCCCGGCATCCGATCCTCCCGCGTGCTGCCTCCCTCCGGCCGCCCGCAGCCGCCTCGGACCCCAGGCGGTCCCGGTGTCATCGGCGAATCCGGTGTCATCGGCGGTTCCTCCGCCGCGGAGGAGCCGGTCCGGGGCGCGGGAACGCCGCAACCGGCCCGCTCGGCCGATGCCGGCAGCACTCCCGGCGTGCTCGGCGCGGCCCCGATGCCGGGGCGCACCTCGCCGAATCCGGGACAGGCCCCGTCGGGCACTCCCGAACCCCAAGCGCCGCAAGCGCCTTCGGCACCGCCCTCGGTCTCGCTGCCCGGTTCGGATACCGCCCCGAACCGTGGCGTGGTGCGGCCGCCGCAGGTCGTCCGCCCCGGTATGCCGCCCCGGACGGTGCCCGCGCCGGACACCGCTCCCGACGCCACCGATTCCGTGCCGCCGACCGCTCCGGTCGGCACCACGCCGCGGGTGCTGCCGCCGAAACCGGCGAAGGTGCCGCCGCATCCGTCGGTCCGCGCCCAGCTCTATCGTCCGGACGCCCCGCCGTACCACCCTGGACAGGCTCCCGCCCAGGGCGCCGGGCCGGCGCCGGACGCCGGTCGGCCCGGCCACAGCGGACCTCCGGCCGCTCCCGAGGGGCCCGGTCGCTCGCAGCGAGTAGCCCCCGAAGGCCGCCCGCCGGCCGTGCAGCCGCCGCGGCGCATCCCGCCCGATGGCATGCGGCATTCGCCTACGCGGACAACGGAATCCGGGCCCGGCAGTGTGTCTCCCGCCATGCCCCGGGAGCCGAAGGACACCGATGCGACCCAGGAGCTGCACGGGCCGGCGAATCCGGGCCACCGGCCACCGGCCGGCGGCCACAACGCACCGGCTTCGGGGCCCCGAGGCG
>NZ_LZMK01000116.1:0-523 GCF_001665865.1 Nocardia sp. 852002-20019_SCH5090214
GGCCACCGCCGCACTGGGCACCCTCGTCGGCGGCGGGCTGGCGACGGTGGCCGCGACCGCGATCGGTGTGCGGTGGGCGTGTCGCAAGTGTGTGGCCGCGCGTGCCGAGCGCCGTTACCGCAAGGGCCGTCCCGCCCATGTCGCGCTGGGCAAGGGCCTGAGCAAGGCGGATCGGCAGCCGATCGACGAGCGCGCCAAGTACATGGGTCGTGGCCGCGAGCTCGATGATCTGTGCTGGGACGCGGTGCGCGCCAAGGCATCCAGCCTGGGTGTGAAGCTGGATGCGGGTCAGGCGCCGGGTGTGCTGATCGGCCGTGCGGTCACCGATGGCCGCGAGTTGTGGGGCAGCTTCGAGGATCTTCATCTCGACATCTGGGGCCCGCGCTCGGGTAAGACCACCTGCCGGGTGATCCCGGCGATCATGGACGCCCCGGGCGCGGTGGTGGCCACCAGCAACAAGCGCGATGTCGTGGACGCCACGCGCGGGCATCGGGCGACGGTCGGCGAGATCTGGGTGTTCGAT
>NZ_LZMK01000117.1:0-80495 GCF_001665865.1 Nocardia sp. 852002-20019_SCH5090214
ATAAGAGACAACCGGCGGTGGTGCGCGGGGCATCCGCACGTCCGGGGACCATGCCGGTTCGGGCGGTCGTTCGGCCGCGGACGCTACAGTCACCCGAGACCACTCGGGCACAGGAGGCCGCCGTGACCGTTCCGCTGCTGGCGTGGGCCGGTGCGCTGGCGCTGATCGTCGTCTTACTGGTGTTCGACTTCGTCTTCCACGTGCGTCGCGCGCATTCGCCGACCCTGGGCGAGTCGGCGGCGTGGTCGGCGGCCTATATCGGTGTGGCGGTGGCGTTCGGGTTCGTGGTGTGGGGTCTGGGCGGTTCCGAGATGGGGGTCGAGTACTTCGCCGGCTACATCACCGAGAAGGCGTTGTCGGTGGACAATCTGTTCATCTTCCTGGTGATCTTCACCGCCTTCCGGGTGCCCGCGGCCGCCCAGCAGAAGGTGCTGCTGGTGGGGATCGTGATCTCGCTGCTGGCGCGCACCGGATTCATCTTCCTCGGAGCGACGCTGATCAACCGTTTCGCGTGGGTGTTCTACCTGTTCGGCGGGGTGCTGCTGGTGACCGCGGGCAATATGCTGCGTCCCGAGAGCGAGGACACCCACTCCGGCGACGGGCTGGTGGTGCGCGCGACCCGGAAACTGTTGCGCACCACCGACTCCTACGACAGTGACGCGATGACCACGATCGTGGACGGTCGGCGCCGGTTGACGCCGATGGTGTCGGCGATGATCGCGATCGGCGGCACCGATGTGCTGTTCGCCCTCGATTCGATTCCAGCGATCTTCGGCCTCACCGAGAACGTATTCCTGGTGTTCACCGCCACCGCGTTCTCGCTTTTGGGGTTGCGGCAGTTGTTCTTCCTGCTCGAGGGGCTGCTGGACCGGTTGATCTATCTGGGTTTCGGGCTGGCCGCCGTCCTCGGCTTCATCGGCGTGAAGCTGATTCTGCACGCGCTGCATCACAACAGCGTGCCGTTCGTCAACGACGGCGATCCGGTGCCGGTGGCCGAGATTCCCACCGTGTGGTCGCTGGTCGTGATCGTCGCGATACTCGTTGTGACGGTGGTGGTCTCGCTGTGGAGCCCGGCCGGGCGCGCGCAGACCGCGGTCGCCGGGGCGCGCCGCTACGCCACCCGGTACCTCGATCTGGGCTACGAGGCCGATCAGGCCGTGCGCGAACACACCTACGGGCGGATGCTGGCAGCGGAACGGACCATGGCCGGGCTGCCGGACAAATTTGTGCACCGGTTCCGCGCCGAGGACCTGACCACGCTTCTGGACCGCGCGCACGTCGTGCACGAGGACCGCATGGAGCGCATCCGCGCGGGCCTGCCCCTGCGGATGTGACCGTCGAACCCCTCCCCTTTATATTCCGTTTCGGCTATATTGCCGATATGGCATCTACGTTCGAGGCGCTGGCCGAACCGCGGCGCCGCGAAATCCTCGACCTGCTGCGCCGGCGCGAACACCTGGTCGGCGAACTGGTCACCGAACTGCGCCTGGCACAACCGACGGTATCGAAACACCTGAAGATCCTGCGCGGCGCCGGCCTGGTCGAGGTCCGCCAGGACGCGCAACGGCGCTGGTACCGGCTGCGACCCCAGCCGCTCACCGAGATCGACCTGTGGCTGGCCCCCTACCGGCAGCTGTGGGACACCAGCCTCGACGCGCTGGCCCGCCACCTCGACGTCCTGGCCGCCGACGACAGCACCACCCTCACCGAAGCCGAGACCGCAAGGAGTGATGACGATGAGTGACCCGTCCGCCGAACTGACCACGATCGACGGCACGCCCACGTTGCGGTTCGAGCGCCGCTTCGCCCATCCCCGGGAACGAGTGTGGCGGGCGATCAGCGATCCCGAGCAGATGAAGGCGTGGTTTCCGGCTACGGTGCAAACCGACCTGCGCCCCGGCGCGCCGATGCGATTCGTCTTCGACGACGAAGCCCCGATCGAGGACACCTGGGACGGAGAGGTCCTCGAGGTCGATCCGCCGAAGGTGTTCATGTTCCGCTGGAACCGGGATGTGCTGCGATTCGAGTTGATCGCCGACGGCGACGGTTGCCGGCTGGTGTTCACCCACGCGCTCGGCGACGGCCCGGCCGGCCGCCTGGGCGCCGCCCGCACCGCCGCCGGATGGGACGGCTGCCTGACCAGCCTGGCCGCCGCACTCGACGACCGCGCCGAAGATGAGGACCCGAGAGCCGGATGGCTGGCCCGGGCCGAAGCCTACGCCGAGAAGTTCGGGCTGGCCCGCGGCAGCGCCGAACCCGGCGTGGGCCCCGAATCCGATGTGGTGCTGCGGTTTTCGCGGGACCTGGTGTGGCGGCCCGCGGACACGATCTGGGCGATCCTGATCGAGGACCACCCCCTGCGCGTCGGCGCGCTACCACCGGCGCGCGCGACCAACCCGGCGATCGAGCCGGGACCGGTCACCGCATTCGATCCGCCGCGGCTGCTGGAATACGAGGTGTCGGTGGACGGGCAGCCGGCGGGACGGGCGCGGTGGGAGATCATCGCCGATCCGCGACTGGGCACCCGGGTCGATTTCACCCACACCCTGCCCCAACGGCTCGCCGAGCACCGCGCCGGACTGCTGGCCGCCTGGCAGGTGCATATCGAACTGTTCTTCGCCGCGACCCAGGGCGAGATTCGGTGCCCGTGGCCCGAGCAGCGGGTCACCGAACTGACCGCCACCTACAGCTGAGTCACCGCGCGGGCGTGCGGCCGGTGCGGGCCGGAATCGTGGTGTCCAGCACCGTCATCAGCGCGACGAGGACACCGAGGGCAACGATCACCCAGGCGATGTCGTGCAGCCCGGCATCGGTGGTGGCCGAACCGAAGGTGAGCGTGATCAGGCTGGAGGAGAAGATCGCCCCCATATAGGCGAAGGTGCGATACAACCCCGACGCCACCGCGACCTGCCGGGCGGGCGCTTGCACATACAGCGCGGCCTGGTTGGCGAACCCACTGGCGCCGCCGGCCACGCCGAACAGCAGCGACATCGCGATCAGCACGATCACCGGCGAGTTGTGCGTGATCACGGCCATGACCAGCCCGGTCGCGATCAACGCCGCACCGCTCGCGGTCAGCGGCACCCGCACCCAGCCGCGATTGGACACCATCCGCGCGATGACGATGCTGATCGCCGACAGCGGCAGCAGGATCAACCCCACCTGGGAGGCGCTGTAGTGGGCGGCCTGTTCCATCCACTGACTGGTCCCGTAGAGGGCGGTGTAGCTGCCCAGCGACACCACCGCCTGCCGCAGATACGTGCGCAACAGGCCGCCGTTGCGGGTCAGCATCCGCACATCGATGAGCGGACTGCGGGCCCGCAACTCCCACGCCACCAGCGCGGCGACCAGTCCCAGCGTCACCGGCAGCAACCACCACAGCGGTGAGCGCAGATCCGACAGAAACCTCAGCATGCCGATCACGGCGCCGGCGAACAGGCCGATGCCGACGAGGTCGACCGCGGCCGGCAGCGACCCCTGATCGCGGTCGCGCGGTGCATCCTTCGGCACCCCGGTCGCCGTCGCCACCAGCGCGACCAGCGCGAGCGGGATGTTGACGAAAAATATTGCGCGCCAACCGAACACACCCGCCAGCAGACCACCCAGCGGCAGCCCCACCACGGAGGTGACCTGCGCGGCGATCGAGAAGTTGCCCAGCACTCGCGCCGGCACCCCCGTCCCGGCGTCGTCGGCGCGCCGCCGCACCAGCGCCATCGCGGTGGGAAACGCCGCCGAGGTGCCGATCCCGATGAGCGCGCGCGACACCACCAGGAACCCGAATGCCGGTGCGGCGGCGCCGATCACGCCGGCGGCGATGAGGATGATCAACCCGCCGGTGAACACCCGGCGCGGCCCGAACAGCGTGGCGAGTTTGCCCATGGTGGGCTGGGCGACGGCGCTGCACAGATACAGCACCGAGATGAGCACGGCGGTGGTGCCGGGGCCCCGGTGGAAGTCGACGCCGATGCCGACGAGGGCGGTGGCGATGGTGGAGGTGTTGATCGGATTGAGGGTCGAGCCCAGCAGCAGCGGCCCGACAAAGCGGACGGTGAACGGGTCGCTGCGGGCGGGCGCGGTGTCGGCGGGGGCGGCTGTCACGAGCGGGCCGCCAATGTCCGTAGCACGTCGTCGGTGGTTCCGGTTTCGGCGATGCGGCCGAAGATGTGGGCGATGCTGTGTTCGTGGCGTTCGGCGTCGGAATCGGTCATCGCATCGACCGGCAGCGTGACGTGGAAACCCTGTTCATGGGCGTCGCGGGCGGTCGATTCGACGCCGGCGCCGGTGGCGATGCCCACGACCACCACCTGCGTGACGCCGTCGGCACGCAACCGGTCGGCGAGCCCGGTGCCGGCGAAGGCGCTGCGGGCGTGCTTGGTGACCTGGATGTCGCCGGGCTGCGGCGCCATCTCGGGAACGAGGGCGGTCCAGTCCGGCGGCAGATCGGTCATGGTCATCGCGCCGGCGTCGGTGCGCCCGGGCGGGGTGCCGGCGACGTTGACGAGCGCGACCGGCAGGTCCCGGTCGCGGAAGGCGTGCGCGAGTGTGGCCGCGCGCGTGATCACGGGTTCGACCGGATGCGCCAGCGGCCGGCCGACGATGCCCTGCTGCAGATCGATCACGATGAGGGCGGTGGCCGGGTCCAGGGTGGTGACGGGCATGACGAATTCCTTTGCTGGCGTGCGGTTTCGGACGCACCGGGGTCGGCGCGCGCCGGATCGCGCGAACCCGGTGGCCGGGTCGCGGATTTCGGTTGTGGGCGCTTGGATCAGCCGGCCCGGCCGATGCGGTCGAGCAGCCCGACCGCATCGGCGAGTTGCCGGATTTCGGCGTCGGTGAATTCGGCCTCGATGACGCGGGTGAGCCAGTCCTCTTTCGCGCGGCGGCCGGTGCGGAATTCGTCGCGGGCGGCCTCGGTCAGGTCCAGGACGGTTTTGCGGCCGTCGGCCGGATCGGGTGTGCCCGCGATGAGACCCGCCTCTTCCAGCGCGCGAACGATTTTCGCCATCGACTGCGGGCGCATTCCCGCCGCGTGGGCCAGTTGGGTGGCCGTGGCGGGCCCGCCCTGTTCGAGGCGGATGAGGACCGAGCTCTGAGATTTGGTGAGGTCGCTGCCCTCGGCCTGAGCGCGCAGCTGCCGCAGCAGCCGGCTGACGGCGACACGCAGATCGGCCGCCACCGCGGCGGGGGTGGGCGCAGGCTTTCCGGACACGACTCCACCGTATCATTTACTAAGCTAACTGTACAGCTGGCTGTATACATTCGGATGCGACTCGGCCTTCGCCGAGTGTGATTACTTGACGGCCGGTAAGTAATGTCGCTAGCCTGACCGAAAAGCCCCCTACCGGGTCGTTTACTCGATCCGGCCGGCGCGGGAAGTGGGTGGGGATGGAAACCGTCAGTGTGTTGTGGCCGGTGCCGGCCGAGCGCGTCGCGACCGTCGAAGTCGGCGAGGACGCGCTGACCGACCTGGAAATCGAACCGCTGCTCGCCGCGATCGTCGGCGATACCGACGACCACGACCTCACCGCCCTGCTGCGCCGCCCCGTCCGCGACCCCGACACCGTCCGATTCCGCCACGAGGTGTTCACCGACCTCGACGACCACGAAACATACGCCGCCGCAGAGGAATTCGTGATCGCCATGTGGCGGGTGCGGCGCCGGCTGCGCATCGCCGGCGAGCTGTATCACCGGCATCAACGCCACCGCGCCCACCTCGACGCCGCCGCCGGCTACGTGGCCGCGGTCACCGCACTGCACGCGGCGACCGCACGGCTGCCACTGCGATCGCGGGCACTGCTGCGGTGGCGCACTTACCTCGACACCTATTGCGCCGGTGCGGATCTGCGCACACTGGCCCACGACATCGACACCGTACGAGCCGCGCTGGCCCGCGTGCGGTACCGGCTGCGGATCGTCGACCGCACCCTCGAGGTGAGCCCCGCACGCCCCGCACCCGACTACACCGCCGCCGTGACGCGACTGCTCGCCCGCTTCGGCGCACCACACCGCCGCGACCCACACCCGCAACCGGAGTGGCCGGACATGAACCAGACCGAGGAACATATCCTCGACCGGGTCGCCGACCTGTACCCGGCGCCGTTCGAGCGACTGGCCGAATTCGCCACCCGCCATCGAGATTTCATCGCCCCCGAGGTGACCGAATTCGATCGAGGCATGCAGTTCTATCTGCGCTACCGCCGGTTCGCCCACCGCGCCGCCGGCACCGGCCGCAGTCTGTGCCTGCCCGAGATCGCCGCACCCGGCGAACCGATCCACGCCGAGTGCGCCTACGACCTCGCCCTCGCTACCCGCTCACCGAACCCGCTGGTGTGCAACGATTTCCGCCTCGAACCCCCGGAACGAATGACGGTGGTGACCGGCCCCAATCAGGGCGGGAAGACGACCTTCGCGCGCGCGATCGGGCAACTGGTGTACTTCGCCGCGCTCGGCGGCCCGGTCCCCGCGCAGGCGGCGCGGCTGCCGCTGCCCGATCGCATCCACACCCACTTCGAACGCGCCGAACACGCCGGCGACCCGGACGGAAGGCTGCTGGCGGACCTGCGCTCCATGCGCGAAATCCTGCGGACCACGAGCGCGGACACCCTGGTCGTGCTCAACGAGAGTTTCTCCACGACCACCACACACGACGGCGCGCGCATCGCCGGCGAGGTCCTGGCCCACATCGTGCGGCTCGGCGCCTGGGGGGTGTGGGTGAGCTTCTTCGACGACCTCGCCGACGCCGGACCCGAGGTGGTGTCGATGGTGGCATCGACCGACCCGGCCGACCGAGCACACCGCACCTACCGCATCGTGCGCCGCCCCGCCGACGGCAACGCCTACGCCACCGAACTCGCCCAACGCTACGGACTCGGCTACCACGCGGTGGCCGCGAGGCTGGCGCGATGAGGGTCCGGCTGCTGTTCCCCGCCGACACCGCACCCGCACCGGCCGCGCTCGGCGACACCGCTGTCGCGGATCTGGGCATCTCCGCACTGATCGACACCATCGCCGAGCGCGACCCGGCGATCGCCGACACGGTCCGGGCAGTCATCACCGCGACCCCGGCGGATCCGGCCGTGATCACACACCGCCACGCCGTGCTCACCGACTGCTGCGCCCACCCCGACCTCGTGCGCGCCGTCCACGACATCGCCGCCGCCGCGACGTCGGTGCGGCGCTGGACATCGGCGGCACGCCGGCGCGCCAACGGCACACTGGTTCTGACCCTGCCACCGTTCACCGCACAGCTCGAGCAGCTGCGCCGGCTGCGCACCCTGCTCGAACGCGACGGCGACCGCCTCACCGCCGCGGGCTGGACCGACCTGATCGCGACGACGAAACAGTTCGACGACACCTACCTGCGAGCGGTGCGCGACGAGCTGAGCGTGCTGCGCTTCGACCACGGCGTCGACATCGAGGCGGGCCTGGGCACCGGCAACAAGATCACCGATGTCGTGGTCCACCGGCCACCCGCACGCCGGCCACGATTCGGATTCCCCCGCAGCACAAGCGTTTTCGAAGCGATCGCCGACGGCGATGCCGAGGCCGATCCGGTGATGCAGCTGAAGGACCACGCGCTGGCAGAACTCGCGGACGTGGTCGCCGCTACCGCCGACCGGCTGCACGCCTTCTTCCTGCGGTTACGCGAAGAGACCGCCTTCTACCTCGGCTGCCTGATCCTGCGAGAGCGCCTCGACCGCATCGCGATCCCCTACTGCCTGCCGCACCCCCACCCGTCCGGCACGACGCGGCTGCGCTGCCGCGGGCTGCGCGACATCACCCTGGCGCTGGGCCCGGAACCCGCGAGCGTGGCGGGCAGCGACCTCGCCGCTGACGGGCGATCGCTGCTGATCGTCACCGGCGCCAACAACGGCGGCAAATCCACGTTCCTGCGCAGCCTCGGCGCCGCGCAGCTGATGATGCAGGCCGGAATGTTCGTCCTCGCCGAGGAATTCGCCGCCGACGTCCGCGACGGAGTGTTCACCCATTTCGTCGGCGACGAGGACCACACCCTGTCCTACGGCAAACTCGCCGACGAACTGGTCCGGATGAACGCGGTGATCGACCGGATCGGGCCGCGCGGGCTGCTGCTGTGCAACGAGGCGTTCGCCTCCACCGGCGAACGCGACGCCGGCCGTATCGCCGGGCCCCTGCTGCGGGCGCTCACCGAGGCCGGAGTGAAGGTCGTGTTCGTCACCCACCTCTACGACTACGCGCGCACCCGCCACGCCGAGGCGCACCCCGGCGACTTGTTCCTGCGCGCCGAACGCGGACCCGACGGCACGCGCACCCACCGCATCGTGGCGGGCCCGCCCGAGGCCGGCGGTCACGGTTACGACCTGTGGGCCGCCACCGAACTCGGGTAACCGGGCTCAGGCCGAGGGACGCAGACTGCTCAGCACCCGGATCGCATCCGACAGCGGGATCATCCGGCCGGGTTGTTCGGCGAGCAACCCCATCTCGATGTACTGGCGAATCAGCATCGAGGGGGTGATGCAGTGTTCGGCGGCCGCCTCCCGGATCCGGTCACGCAGATCCTTCGGCAGTTTCAAGGAGGTGGTGACCATCCCGCGTTCGATCTCCTCGCCGGTCGGCGGCAGCGCGGGCGACGCGGCGGAGTCGTCGAACACCAAACCGTCCACGACCGCCTGCGGGTCGGCGCCGGGCTTCGGTTCGAAGATGTGCTTGTCGGTCATCGGTTCGCCTCCCATGCGGTGTATTCCTCGAGCTGCTGCGGGCGCATCTGCGCGGCCATCACGATCTCCCAGGTGCCGGCCGACTCCGGCGACGGCCGCATCCGCAGCATCACCACCAGTGGACGGCCCGCGTCGGTGCGGCCCCACACGGTCGTGACGGGCAACCCTTCCGGGGTGCGGGCCGGGCGCGGCCAGCGCCGCGACGAATACAGCACCTCCATCACCTCCCAGGGCGCCACCTCGGCACGAGCCAGGAACGAGTGGATTCCGATCCACCATGCGTACTCCACGCAGCCACCATAATACCCGCGTATTACCTACCTCGGCAGTGGTGAGCGTCGCTGCGGCAGCACCACCGTGCGATCGAACGCCGCGGGATGGGCCGCGGCGTGCTCGACCGCCGCCGCGACGTCGTCCAATCCGAACGTGGTGACCGTTTCCACAGAGAGATCGAGCAGCCCGCACCGCACCAGCTCGATCAACCCCGAAACAGCGGTGCGCGGGCACATCCACTGACCCCGCACCGTCACACTGTTGCGCATCAGCCACGGATACGGCAGCGCCAGATCGGATCCGCCGAGCATCCCCACCCCGCCCATGAGCACGACGCGCCCGAACTCCCGCACCGTCATCGCCGCGGTCCGCACCACGCGCGTGTCCGCCGCGGGCGGCAGAATATCGAGCACCACATCCACCGGTCCCCCGCCCGCGGCCACCATCGCCTGCCGATCCACCTCCGCGTCGCCGGTCAGCTCGACCGGGCGCACACGGTCTCCGAACAGGTCCCGCAACCGGGTCGCAGCCGCGCGGTTGCGGCCGGGAGCCACTACCCGGCTCGCGCCCATGGCAAGCCCCACCGCCACCGCCGCACCCCCGAAATTGCCGGTCGCCCCGCTCACCAGCAATGTTTCCCCGGCACGCAGATCCGCCGCCAGCAGACCCCCGTACGGCACCAGCGGCACCGCCAGCGACGCCCAGCCGGCCACGTCCTCGCCGTCGACGTCACCGAGCGGCACGGCGTTCTCCGTCGGCACGACCATGCGCTCCGCGAACGACCCGTGATGAAAGTACCGCGACAATCGCAGCCCGCCCGGACCACGCGAACTCCAGCCCTGCAACGTGATGTCGGGAGTGCGCGCGTCGTCGCGGGAACGCACCGTCGGATCACACCACACCAGGTCCCCGGGCCGCAGCCGGGTCGCATCCGGACCGGCCGACACCACCCGCCCGACCCCGCCCATTCCCGGAATCACCGGCGGCTCCAGCGGATAGTTGCGCACACCGCCGAAAACCTCTGCCGCATACGGCAAGACACAGGTAGCGAGCACATCCACCAGGACCTCACCCGGCCCGGCCACCGGATCGGGCACAGTCGTCACCGTCAACGGCTGCCCGAACTGTTCCAACATCGCCGCACGCATCGCCCACTCCTCCGGTTCCGAATCTCTTCTTCGCCAACGTAGGACGCGATCCGGCCATGCCACCAGCGAAAGTCCGGCATATCTGGTATGCCGGACAGTCATGGATCTGTCACCGGCCGGACTGCGGGTGCTGGCCGAGGTCGCCGAACGCGGATCGTTCACCGCCGCGGCCGCCGCCCTCGGCTATACCCAATCCGGCATCTCACGCCAAGCCGCGGCCCTCGAACGCGAGGCCGGAAAACCCCTGTTCGAACGCCACCGCACCGGCGTCCACCTCACCCCGGCCGGGCTGACGCTGCTGCGCCACGCACGGGTCGTGCTGGACGCGCTGGAGGCCGCGCGACGCGACCTCGACGACCGCGATCTCGTCCAGCGGGTACGGCTGGGCAGCCTCATCAGCGCGGGCGCGGTACTCGTACCCACCGCGCTGGCCGCGCTGCGACGCACCCACCCCGCACTCGAGGTGTCCACCCGCGAGGGCACCCCGCCGGCGCTGGTCCGCGCCATCCGCGCCGGCAGCCTCGATCTCGCCGTGATCACCTCGCGGCCGCCGCACCGGCCACCCGACACCGAACTACCGCGGCTGATCGTCGAACAACTCGGCGAGGTGGAACTGCTCGTCGCCGCCCCCGCCACCGGCCGCTTCGCCGGGCGCACCACCGTCACCGTCGACGAACTCGTCGACGCCCCGTGGATCGCGAGCCCCGCCGCCACCACCGAACCGCTGCTGGGAGTGTGGCCGGGGTTGCCCGGCCGCCCCCACATCGCACACCGCGCCCGCGACTGGCTCGCCAAACTCGCCCTCGTCGCCGCCGGCTGCGGCGTGACCACCGTCCCCTCGGGCCTGTTCCCGGCGCTGCCGCCGGAGGTGATCACGCTGCGCGTCGTCACCGGCTCCCACGCCCGCGCCGCCACCGAACTGCGCCGCCTGTCGCTGGTCCGCACACCGGCCCCGCTCACCCCGCCGAACGCGGCCGTGATCGAGGCGTTACGCAGCGCCGCAACACCTTTCGCACACGGGACCGCCCGGGCGCCGGGCTAGCCGGTCACCAGATCAGGGTCCGCTCGGGCACCCGCACACACGCGAAGAAGCGTTTGCCGATATCGCTGCCGTCGTGGTTGTAGGCGTTCATGATCTCGGCCAGTTCGTCGGCCAGCTCCTGCAGCGCCGGGCTCGGATTGTCGATGCCGCAGTCGCTGACCCAACCCCACTCCCGCGGCACACCCTCGATGGTGACGATGATCTTGCCGACGTACGGGGTGGCGACCGAGTAGGAGATCTCGATGGGAGCGTCCCGGATCGGCGAACGTTCGGCGAGCTCCGCACGATGCTGCGGCATGCTGAAGATCTGCGCGAAAACGATGTCCTGACTGATCATTTCGGCAATGCTCGCCAACGTGGCGTGCCGCCCGACCCGGTGATAGCGGGGACCGTAATCACGATCGCCCCGCGGTCCCGCCGCCTGCGGATGCTTGGCCAGGATGCGGTCGAGCATGCGCTGGGCGGCCTCGCGTTCGGCGGCACCGGTCGCGGGATGATCGATCAGCTGGCGCAGCCGGGAAATCCGGGGGCTCAGGGCCGTTGACATGGTCGCGGTCCTCTCCTCGTCGTCGCACGGCAGCCGCGGCCGCGGTCGGTCAGGGCAGCGGATCGACCAGCACCTGATGGTCGATGCGTCGCAACATATCCGGCCGAGCGGTCAAACACGGCCAATTGCGAGAGACCGCCTCACTGGCGGCGTGTCCGGCGGCCACCAGCCCATCGGCATCGGAACGTCCGGCCAGCAACGCCGCCACCCGGGAGGCCGCGCCGGTGTCCAGTCCGGTCACCACGGTGTGCGGCAGCTCCAGCAACACCGCGAGAATATCGAGCCGATCCGGCCGGATCAGCGCCTGCCCCGCCGCCGCCACCGCCGCGGGCACCACGATGGTATGACCGGCCTCCGCCGTCGCCCATGCCACCGCGTGCACGTACGGCAGCCGCCGCGTCCAGCCCACCACGGCGGCGGTGTCGAACACCACGCCGCCCAGTGCGGCCGGGCTCACGCGGCGCCGGCGCTTCGCCGATCCAGATCCTCCGCCGACAGCGGCGGCAGGCCCTGCACACGCCGGGCCTGATTCACCAGCTCGAGCGGCGGCACGCCACCGAAACTGGACTCGATGGCATCCAGCGAAATATCGCGATCCATCCGATCCCGCAACGCGGCCGACACGTAGGCGGACAGATTGTCGATCCGCCCCGACGCCTTCCAGCGCTCCAAGGTGGACACATCATCCTTGGGGACCGAGATCGTCACCTTCTTCGTCTCCGCCATACCAATAGCTTACGGCAGTATGGCGCCCGGACGGCGGCGACTACCGCGCGAAGACGGTGGCCTGCGCTCCGCGCAGCAGCTCGACCAGCTCCTTGCCCGCCGTGTCGTCCAACGCCGCGAAGGCCGGGGCGATCAGCTCGTCGGTCAGCGCCTCGGCCGCATCCCAGCGCTGCCGCATCGCCGAGCTCACCTCGGTGACGTCGACCCGTTCACCCCACCCGAACAGCCGCGCCTGGGTGGGCCCGTCGGTACGCGGCGAGCCACCGATCAGCACCGCCTCGAACGGCGACAGCCCACTGGCCCGCACCGCCATCAGATGCAGGCCGCCCCGCAGCTCACGCAGACAATGGATCAACTGCAACACCCGACCGGCGGCATCGTCGGCGAGCGGCAACGCCCGCCAGCCCGCGAACAGGCTCACCCCCGCCACATCGGCGGCATCGGTCACCACCCGCAGCAATTCGGCCAACCGGTCGCAGCCGTCGAATCCGGCGAGTTTGCGGCGACCGAAACCCTGGCACGCCGCCAGATATCCGGCCGCGGCCTGCGCGGGCGCCATCGCCACCGAATCCCAGGCCACCCGAACGGTTTCCGGCTCGAAGAACCCGAACGCCGCGGTCACCACATCGGCATCCACCTCGCCGAGCACCCCGCCGCGGCCGCGCGTATACGGGCCGATGAAGCCGTCCACGCCGGTGGTGGCACCGAATGCCTTGGCCTCGCGGGAGAACATGAACGCGCCCCCGATGGTCTGGATCTCGGATTTCACCGCGGCCGGCACCGACACGGCGGACCCCTTTCGACGAGAGCGACCGATCCGGCCACTCGGCTCCTTCGACAATCCCCCGGAGCCTATCTCGCTTCAATCCACTAATGCCAGCGCCGGGCCGTAATCCACCGCCCCCGCGAACAACCCCCGAGCTAATCCACCATCGCACCGCCGGACCCCGCCCGCCCACGCGACGACGCCGCGACCACCCCGGCCGGCGAGCCCGCCGACCCGGCCCCGGCGATATTCCCCCGCCGCAGCCGACCGGCTTCCCAGCACCGCACGGTAGGCACGAAATCCCGTATAACGTAACGGCATCGGCACGTTCCCCAGAATTCATGGGAGGATTCACCTATTCTCGGGCCCGGGCCCGGGTACCACCGATTTCGAAGCGAGCGAGGGATGACCGACAACCTCGGCGCGACCGCACCCGACCCCGGTGCCGACCGCGCCACCGCAACGCAGACCGCGCTGACGTCGCTCGTCGCCCGCTTCGCCCAGCAATGGCAAACCTCCGGCGAACCACCCGATCTGTCGGCCCACCTGCCCGCCGAACCCGCGCTGCGCCGCTCCGCACTCATCGAACTCATCAAGGTCGATCTGCACGAACGCTGGCAACGCGACACCGACGCACCGCGACTGGCCGACTACCGCGAACAATTCCCCGAACTCGCCGCCGCGCCCCTGCCCCCCGACCTGGTTTACGAAGAGATCAACGCCCGCAGCCGTCGCGACCACCACGCCGTCGACCTCGGCGAATACGAACAGGACTACCCCATCCAGATGGCCCGCATCACCGAAGGATTCGAGGACCTACCCCCCTCGGCACCCGGACTGCGCACCACCATGCTCGCCGACCCCACCGCCCTCGACGCACTCGACACCATCAACCCCGGCGCGACCGTCGACGACTTCGACCTGCTGCTCCCCCTCGGCCAAGGCGCGTTCGCCCGCGTCTTCCTCGCCCGCCAACGCTCCATGGGCCGCCTCGTCGCCGTCAAGATCTCCCACGACCGCGGCAGCGAACCACAAACCCTCGCTCAACTCGACCACGACCACATCGTGCGCGTCTTCGACCAGCGCCAGATCACCGACCAGCGCCTCAAACTCATGTACATGCAGTACGTGCCCGGTGGCACCCTGCTCGGCGTCCTGCGCATGCTGCGCCGCACACCACCCGCCCAACGCGACGGCACACTCCTGCTCGAAGCCATCGACGCCGCCACCACCACCGGCGGCGTCCTCGAACCCCAGCCCTCGCCCACCCGATCCGAACTCGCCCGGCTCAGCTGGCCCGAAACCGTCGCCTGGCTCGGCAGCCGCCTCGCCGCCGCCCTCGACTACGCCAACCACCGCGGCATCCTGCACCGCGACCTCAAACCCGCCAACGTGCTCCTCACCGCCGACGGCCAACCCAAACTCGCCGACTTCAACATCAGCTTCAGCCGCCACCTGCCCGGCGCCAACCCCGTCGCCTACTTCGGCGGCTCCCTGCCCTACATGGCCCCCGAACAACTCGAGGCCTGCCACCCCAACCTCGACACCACCGCCGCCGACCTGGACACCCGCGCCGACCTCTACGCCCTCGCCGTCGTCCTGTGGGAACTGCTCACCGGCCGCCTCCCCTTCGACGACGGCCACGACGCCGGCGAAACCGAAGAATCCCTGCAAGCCATGATCGACCGGCGCCGCACACCCATCGCCGACCACTTCGAAGCCGACCTCCCACCCGACACCCCCGCCCTGCTGCGCCACGCCCTGCTCACCTGCCTCGCACCCGACCCCGCGGACCGCTACGCCACCGGCGCCGACCTCGCCCAGCAACTCGACCTCAGCCAGGACCGCGCCGCCCGCGACCTCGTCGACCCGCCCACCCACAGCCTGCGCGCCCGCCTGCGCATGCGCCCCATGCCCGTCGTCACCCTTTCCAGCCTGCTCGGCCACCTGCTCGCCGGGCTCTACCTCGGCTCCCACAACCTGCGACTCATCCGCGACGCCCTCGGCGCCGACGCCGCCCACCAGATGGTGCGCCTGGGCATTCTCATGATCGCCATCGCCTACCCGATCGCCATCGCCGCCCTCATGTACTGGTGCCGCTCGGTGTTCGTGGTACCCAACGGATTACGCCGCGGCAGGCAATTCGACGCCGCCACCCTCGCCCGCGCCCGCGCCGACACCCTCGCCTGCGGCGACCGCATCGCCGTGGCCACCTTCGCGGGATGGCTTGCCGCACTGGGCGTCTTCCTCGTCAAACTGCACACCCTCGGCGACGTATCCGCCGGCATCACCACCAGCCTCATCGCCTGCAACCTCGTCGCCGCCTGCGTCGCCGTCGTCTACACCTACTTCCCCGTCACCTACTTCGTCCTGCGCTGGTACTACCCGGGCCTGGTCGCCGCCGGCGGCACCACCCCCGCCGACGCCGCCATGCTGCGCCGCATGGTGCACCGCAGCCGCATCTACCTCGGCGTCGCCGCCTGCGTCCCACTCATCGGCGTCCCCGCCGGCCTCGTATTCCTCACCCCCGACCAACAGCAGACCGTCATCGGCCCCATCGTCGGGCTCTGTGTCGGAGGGCTTTTCGCCTTCCTCATCACCCTGCGCACCTTCTACCTACTCGAATCCGACCTCAACGCCCTCGACCGCATCCTCGACCCCCACCCCCACTCCTGACCGGCTGCGGTCACCCGACCAAGATCGTCTAATCTCGAGGCGGTGCTAGGACATTCACATGCGACCAGTGGTGCGCTCGCGTGGGCGGGAGCCGCTGCCGCGCTACCACTTTCGATTCTCACCTTCCCCGCCGCGCAGATCGGCCACCTCGGCACCGTCGACCTGCTGATGGGAACGTTCCTCACGGCCGGCGCCGCCCTGCTGCCCGACGCCGACCACCCCAGCGGCACCATCTCGCATGCGCTCGGACCGATCACGCACACCGCCTGCAAGATCATCTCCACCGTCTCCGGCGGGCACCGCCACGCCACCCACTCCCTGGCCTTCGTCGCGGCCGTCACCTATGGCACCTGGGCCGGCGAACATTGGATCGGCCGCTGGTTCACCCTCGGCCTGGTCTTCTTCCTGCTCGCCCTCGCCGTCCGCGCGCTGAATCTCTGCCCGCCCGGCGAAGGGCTGCGCTCCTACGCCACCATCGCCGTACTCGCCGTCGCCGGCACCTTCGCCATGGACCAGTGGATCTCCGACAAACCCGCCTGGCTGCCGTTCTCCGTCGGCCTCGGGGCCCTCGCCCACCTCATCGGCGACTGCCTCACCGACCGCGGCTGCCGGCTGTTCTGGCCACTCGACATCCGCACCCGCATCCCGATCATCGACCGCACCGGCAACAAGGTCGAAACCTGGGTGATCTCACCACTGTTCGTGCTCGGCACCCTCGCCGCGCTCTGGTACGTCATCACCCACCAGCCCTAACAGCGTCACCGCGTCGCGGTCCGGGCTGCCCGGCTCGGCCTGGAACGCGACGAACCGCTGCCCGTCCGCCGCGGTCAGAATCTCCGAGGTCAACTCCATCCGGCCCACCGCCGGATGCCGGAACATCCGGCGCGTACCGCGCTTGGCCCGCACATCGTAATGCGCCCACAACGCCTCGAAATCCGCGGTCGCCGCGCACAATTCGGCCGTCAGCGCCGCCAGTTCCACCGGATGCGATCCCGCGCCCTGCACCACCCGCAGATGCGCCACACAATCGCGCGCCATCCCCGTCCAGTCCTCGAACACCGTCCGCGCCGCCGGATGCGTGAACACGTACCGAATCAGATTGCGGCGCCTCGGCTCCCACTGCTCGATACCCCACAGCAACCGCAACCCCTCCGGATTCGCCGCCAGCAGGTTGCTCACCTGATCCAGGACGAAAGCCGGTGTGGGACGCACCGATTCGAGGAGCAACACCATGCCCCGCCCGGCCACCTCCACCGGCGCCGCCGTGGCCGCCGAGCGCGCCCCCGCCAGCCGCGCCACCCGGTGCAGATGAGCCGCCTCGTCGGCATTCAGCAGCAACGCCGAGGCCAGCGCCGCCAGCACTTCCGGGCTCGGATTGCGGTCGCGGCCCTGTTCCAGCCTGATGTAATAGTCCACGCTCAGCCCCGCCAGCGCCGCGACCTCCTCGCGGCGCAGGCCCGCCGTCTGCCGCCGCCGCGTGCCCGGCGGCAGACCCACCTCCGACGGCTGCACCCGCGCGCGGCGCGCACGCAGGAACTCTCCCAGGGCACGACGATCACTCACTCATCCAGTGTGCCCGCTTCCCAGCCACGCCGGGGTAGCCCCGCCAGGACCAGGCCACGGCCGGTCTCCCCGCCGCACTCGCCACGCCGCACGGTGGATGCATGACCGACACCACCCACACCCTCATCATCGGCGGCAGCTCCGGCATGGGCCTCGCCCTGGCCGAACGACTCCTGGCAGCCGGACATCGAGTCACCATCGCCGCCCGCGACACCGACCGCCTGACCGCCGCGACCGCAGGGCTCGGCTATCCTGACCAGCTCCGCTCACAGCGCGTCGACATCGCCGAAGAAGCTTCCATCGCAGCACTTTTCGACACCGTAGGCGCGGTCGATCACATCGTCGTCACCGCCGCCGACATGCGCCACGGATACGGCCCGCTCACCGAGCTGCCCGCGCGCGACGCGCGGACCGTCCTCGACATCAAAGTGCTCGGGCCGTGGCTGGTCGCCAAGTACGCGGCAGATCGCGTCCGTAACTCCATCACCGTCACCTCCGGAATCGCGGCCTACCGTCCCGCACCCGGCGGCTCGGTCGTGGCCACCGCCAATGCCGCTCTGGAGGGCCTGGTCCGAGCGCTGGCGCTGGAATTGGCTCCGATCCGGGTCAACGCCGTCTCCCCCGGCTGGGTCGACACCCCGATCTGGGACGACTTCGCCGGCCCCGACAAACACGCCCGGCTCACCGCGATGGCCGCCCGACTGCCCGCCGGCCGCGTCGGCCGTCCCGCCGATATCGCGGCCGCGTTCCACGCCGTCCTCGACAACGACTTCATGACCGGCGAAGTCCTGCACGTCGAAGGCGGACACCGGCTGGTCTGACGAACCACCCCGCACATGGCGGCGCCCCGCACCACCGGCCATCGGCACCGCTTCCGCGGTGCTGAACGGACGGGATATGCGGGGCGCGCGCCCTGCCGATCAGGCCAGCTGAGCCGAGACGATCGTGATCGGCTCGACCGGCACATCCTGATGCCCGGCCTTGGAGCCCGTGCGGACACCCTCGATCGAATCCACGACGGCGTTACCGTCGACGACCCGCCCGAAGACCGCGTAACCCCAGCCGTCCTGACCCGGGTAGTTCAGGAAGTCGTTGTCGGCGGTGTTGATGAAGAACTGGGCACTGGCCGAATGCGGATCCGCCGTACGCGCCATCGCGACGGTGTACTTGTCGTTGCGCAGCCCGTTCTTGGCCTCGTTCTGCACCCGGTTGGGCGCCGGCTTCTGTTGCATATCGGCGGTCAGACCGCCGCCCTGCACCATGAAACCCGGAATCACACGGTGGAAGATCGTCCCGTCGTAGTGGCCGGACTTGACGTAGTCCACGAAGTTCGCGACCGTTTGCGGCGCCTTCGTCTCGTCCAATTCGAGGGTGATGTCCCCGGCTGATGTGTTGAGCAACACTGTGGTCATCCGGTCATCGTATGGCAGCCGCCTGCACCCGGCGGACAACCCCTCATCTCGGGCGTACGAATAGGCCTCGGTCGTCCTGTGCTGTTTTTAGTTTCTGTTACGTGAGCTGGAAGTCTGCGGCGCGCTTCAATGAGACACATAGTTAGATGCGCATATCTCCATCACATATTGTTTTATCGCGTCGCAATGCCGGCCGCCACCTCCTCGAGCGCCGGGGCATTCGACCGCGAGGACGGCCGAAACGGATTCAGGCCTCGTACAACTCCAGCGGCAAGTCGTCCGGGTCGAAGAAGAAACCGAAACGGCGACCGGTGAATTCGTCGACCCGGACCTCCTCCACGACCACTCCCCGACCCCGCAGCTCCGCCAGGCCCGCGGCGACGTCTTCGACGACGAAGGCGAGATGACGCAGCCCGCACGCCTCGGGCCGCGACGGCCGTGTCGGCGGATCCGGGAACGAGAAGAGCTCCAGTTGGGCGCCGTCCGGCAGTGCGAGATCGAGCTTCCACGAACGCCGTTCGACCCGGTAGTGCTCCGCCACCACCCGCAGCCCTAGCACCTCGGTATAGAACGTTTTCGATCTCTGATAGTCCGCCGCGATGATCGCCGCGTGGTGAATCCTCCGCAACTCCATCGCCCGACCGTAGCCAGTCCTCGAGGCTGCGGTTGTGGACGGTGAGCAGCGTGTGTCGATGACATACGACATGGCGACTTTACATGCGTAGATGCGCATACGTCCATAACAATATGTTCGTGCCGCCGACCACGCCGGCCCCGCTCACCGGCCGCCTCGGAAGACGCTGCCGCGCACAGGCTTTCACAGTGCGGACAGTGCCTCTTCCGCGGCAGCGATGGCTTGTTCCCGGTATCCCCCACCGAACAGCACGACATGCACCAGCAACGGATACAGCTGATGCAGTGCGATCCGCTGTTCCGCGCCGGGCGCGAGGGGGAAGCGCTCCCGGTATGCCCCCAGGATGTGGCCGAGATGCGGCGCGCCGAACAGCCGCAACATGGCCAGGTCCGTCTCGCGATGACCGCCGTGGGCGGCCGGGTCGATGAGCCGCACACCGCGCTCGGTCCACAGCACATTGCCCGACCACAGATCGCCGTGAATGCGGCACGGCGGCTCCGCTGGGCCGGCCAGATCGCCGATCCCGCCGATCACCCGCTCGACGAGCCGAGTTCCGTCGCGTCCCAGAACGGATGCGGCGGCGGACAACAGCGGTTGCAGTCGATACCGGGCGTACCAGGGCCCCCACTCCCCCGCGACCATCGCGTTGTCCTGCGGAACCGTGGCGATACAGCCCGCCCATGGCGCGCCGTACCGGTCGACGGTGTGCGCGTGCAGTTCGGCAAGCGCTGCACCGAACTGCTCTGCGGCAGCACGGCTGGGCGTCACCGAACTCAACCACGGCAAGACCAGAGTGCGCTCGTCGGCGGCCAGTACCTGCGGGATCAGGTCCGCGGCGTCGGCCTCGCGCAACCAGCGCAGGCCCGCGGCCTCGGCGGTCAAGGCATGGTCCGCGGTCGAACCCGGTTCGCCCACAGCACTTTTCACGAAGGCATCGCGGCCGTCGGCGAGCCGCACGCGATACAAGGTCCAGGCATGCCCGCGTCCGGCGGTGCGCTCGGACACCACCGGTACGCCCAGCAAGGACTCCAGATGTGTCGACAGCTCGCTCACGAGCCGTAGACCGTCTGCCAGATCGCCCGCCCGAGCGCTCGGGCCAACTGTTCGTCGTCCACCGGATTCCCGGCCGCGAAGGTGAAGTCGATGGCACGCTCGACCATGCAGGTCAGGGCGATGGCGGTGGCCTCGACCTCCAGATCGGCGGAAATCCGGCCCGCCGCGCGCTCCCGGTCCAGCCGCCCGCGGACGATTTCGGTGAAGCGCTGGACCCGCTCCTGCCAGTAGCGGCCCACATCGCGGTCGTAGCCCGCCACCTCGGTGAGCGCGCGCAGGACGCGATGGTGTGCCCGGGTGCCCGCGATCATCAGCCGCATGGCCGTGACGACCCCCGCCTCTCCGTCGAGATGGTCTGCGGCCCACCACAGTTCGGCCGTTCGGAACTGATCGTCGGTGGCGAGGTCGGCCATCCGGATCAACAGCCGGCTCTTGTCGGGGAAATAGCGATAGAAGGTGGAGCGGGCGATGTCGGCCTCGGCGGCGATCCGGGCCACCGGAAGTTCGGTGTAGGTGACGCCGGTATCCAGCAGCCGGTCCACGGCGGAGAGCACCCGCCGCTCGACCGCATCGCGCCGTTCGTCGCGCTCACGAGACCGCGAGCCGGGGCGGGTCAGCGACGCCATGTCGTGGGTTCGTCGAGGACGGCCATGGGCACATTGTCGCTCGAGTCACGAGACAACGCAGGTGACCACCGGTGGAAATCGCCGGAAGATGTGGGCGTCATCCTGGGAAAAGTCTGTGATAACAGCCACAAACGGCAGTTCAGTCGAGTTTCGCTCCATTGCGAGCCTCGCGAGAAAGCATCACTCGCACTGAAGGTTTCAGTTGTCCTGCCGACAGCCGGGCGAACGTGGTGAACAGGAACTGAATGAATGAACTCCGGGCGTTCACTGTCCGTTAGCTGGCCTGGTCTGTGATTCGTTCGTCCCTGAACCACTCTGTCTCGA
Source organism: Nocardia sp. 852002-20019_SCH5090214 (assembly GCF_001665865.1). NCBI lineage: Bacteria > Bacillati > Actinomycetota > Actinomycetes > Mycobacteriales > Nocardiaceae > Nocardia > Nocardia sp. 852002-20019_SCH5090214. Next base: position 21,487 of record NZ_LZMK01000117.1, read on the forward strand.
GGTTCCGCAAAAATGATGATGAGGAAATTCGCCGCGACCGCCGCCATGCTGGTCGCCGCCGTCGGCGTCGCGGCCGGTACCGCGAACGCAGACCCCGCCGCCCCCGCCGCGCCCGAAAGCGTCCACTACAAGGCCAGCGTCGTCGACGACAGCAAAGCGGTCATCAAGACCGACAGTGGCTCGATCGTCAACGAAGACGGCATGCTGAAGATCAAGGCCGCCAACGGCACCGTACTCGCCGGCACCCCGCTGAACTTCCGGGTCAACGACTTCGAGTTCCCGATCGCCGCCGACATCTCCGGCAACACCGCCACCCTGACCCCTCAGCTGGATCTGCAGCACGCGGTCTACAAGCCGGTCGCCCTGCCCTTCGAGGACTCCGCTCCCTGGAAAACCCCCTACGACCGCGAGACCGCCGCGTTCAACCGGCTGAAGGACACCATCGGCACCGGTGCCACCATCGGTGCCCTCACCGGTGCCATCGGTGGCGCGGTCATCGGCTGCGTCGCGGGCGCTGCCATCGGCCTCGTCGCCACCGGTGCGCTGGCCACCCTGTTCGGCCTCGGCCCGCTCGGCGGATGTGTCGCCGGCGCCGCCGCCGTCGGCTTCCTGGGCGTGCTCGCCGGACAGATCTTCATCACCGCCCCGGTCGCCATCGGCGCCGCGATCCAGTACTTCGCCACCATCAACGCCCCGTTCAAGCCGGCGCCGAGCAAGTAACAAGTAAATCCGCTGCCGGACTACGCGACGGTGCCCTCACAGCGTTTGCTGTGAGGGCACCGTCGTCATTACCGAGGGTGATTCCATTTACACATCGGTGCGGGCGAGTTGCAGGATAAAAGCGGCCGGACGCGGGTATCCGGCACAGATCGAAGCACTCTTCGGCACGGGATCGATCCCGTCAACGTGAGGCCAGGTGTTATGGCAGGTTCTCCCGCGAAGCCAGCGCCCGTTGGGGACCCGCCCATCGCCGTTCCCGACCGTGTCCAGGTGCGCGGCGCGCGGGAGCACAATCTCGCCGACGTCGATGTCGACATACCCCGCGACGCGCTGGTCGTATTCACCGGCGTCTCGGGGTCGGGGAAATCGTCGCTGGCTTTCGGCACGTTGTTCGCGGAATCCCAGCGCCGATATCTGGAGTCGGTGGCCCCGTACGCGCGCCGCCTCATCGATCAGGTGGGCGTACCCGACGTCGATTCGATCGAGGGGATGCCGCCGGCGGTCGCTCTGCAACAACACCGCGCCGGCGGTAGTGCCCGCTCCTCCGTCGGCAGTGTGACGACGTTGTCCAGCCTGGTCCGCATGCTGTATTCGCGAGCCGGTAACTACCCCGCGAAGCAACCGATGCTCTACGCCGAGGACTTCTCACCGAACACCGTGCAAGGCGCCTGTCCCACCTGTCACGGAATCGGCCGCGTGTACGAGGTGCCCGAGAAGCTGATGGTGCCCGATCCGTCGCTGACGATCCGGGAACGAGCCATCGCCTCTTGGCCACCGGCGTGGCACGGTCAGAACCTCCGCGACATCCTGGTCTCGCTCGGATACGACGTGGACCGGCCGTGGCGAGATCTGCCGAAGAAGGACCGCGACTGGATCCTCTACACCGACGAGCATCCCACGGTGCCGGTGTACGCGGGCTTCACTCCGGCGCAGACGCGGCGCGCGCTGAAGCAGCAGATGGAGCCCAGCTATCAGGGCACGTTCACCGGTGCGCGCCGGTATGTCCTCGACACCTTCGCGAACACCAAGAGCGCCTCGGTGAAGAAGCGGGTGTCCCGGTTCATCAGCAGTGCGGTGTGCACCACCTGCGACGGCAAACTGCTCAAACCGGAAGCCCTGTCGGTGACGTTCGAAGGGCTCGACATCGCCGAATTCTCCGCACTTCCCCTGGGCCGCCTCGCCGAACTGTTGTCGTCGGTACTCGCCGAGAACTGGCACCCGACCGGAACCGGCTCCGACGCCGTACTCGACGAGACGACCCGCCGAGCGGCGGTCGACAAGCGTGTCGCGGCCGGCGGTTCGGCGCACGATGCGGCCCCGGACGTGCGCAGCACGCCGAACATGTCGGTCGAAAAACGCGCTGCCGCACAGCGTTTGGTCGCCGAACTATTGGAACGGCTGCGGCCCGTCACCGACCTGGGCCTGGGCTATCTGTCTTTGGACCGCAGCACACCGACCCTGTCGTCCGGCGAGTTGCAGCGCGTGCGGCTGGCGACGCAACTGTCCTCACAGCTCTTCGGAGTCGTGTACGTCCTCGACGAACCGTCGGCAGGGCTGCACCCGCGCGACCGCGACGCCCTGCTGGTCATCCTGGAGGGTCTGAAGCGGCGCGGCAACAGCGTTTTCGTCGTCGAGCATTCACTCGACGTCGTTCGCGCCGCCGACTGGCTGATCGATCTCGGGCCCGGCGCCGGCGAGAGCGGCGGCCGGATTCTGCACAGCGGACCGCCCGAAGGCTTGGCGGAGGTCGGCGAGTCGGCGACCCGTCGCTACCTGTTCGGTCACGAACGGCCCGCACGCCGGCCGCCGCGGCGCGCGGAGGAATGGGTGCGACTGAAGAAGGTGCGCCGCAACAATTTACGCGACGTGTCGGTGTCGTTTCCGCTGCAGTGCCTGACCGCTGTCACAGGCGTGTCCGGCTCCGGGAAGTCGAGCCTGGTCAGTCAGGCGTTACCGGCTCTCATCGGTGAGTATCTGGGGCATCCGGTCGGCGCGCCCGCCGACGACACCGGAGACGATTTGCTGCTGTCGGACGACTCGCAGGCCGTCGACGGCACGATCGTTGGCGGAGTCGGCGATCTTCGCCGGGTGGTGTGCATCGATCAGAAACCGATCGGGCGCACTCCCCGATCGAACGTCGCCACCTACACCGGAATGTTCGACCACATCCGCCGCCGTTTCGCCGCCACACCGAAGGCGCGGCGCCGACGCTACAACGCGGGCCGATTCTCGTTCAACGTCGCCTCCGGGCGGTGCCCCACCTGTGAGGGCGAAGGCTGGGTGATGGTCGAATTGCTCTTCCTGCCCAGCGTTTACACTCCGTGCCCGGACTGCCACGGCACCCGCTATCAAGCGAGCACACTCGAAATCACTTGGCACGGCCGCAATATCGCCGAGGTTCTCGAGATGAGCGTCGACGAGGCGCGGGCGTTCTTCGAGGGTGACACCGACATCCTCCGCTCACTGACCGTATTGGACGACGTCGGACTGGGCTACCTCCGGCTGGGGCAGCCGGCGACCGAACTGTCCGGTGGCGAGGCCCAACGGGTCAAACTCGCCACCGAACTGCAGCGCGCACATCGCGGCGACGCCCTGTACCTCCTCGACGAACCCACCTCGGGATTACATCCGGCCGATACCGACCGGCTGATGCTGCACCTGCAGAAACTGGTGGACGCGGGCAATACGGTCGTGGTCGCCGAACTGGACATGCGTGTGGTGGTCCAGGCCGACCATGTCATCGACCTCGGCCCCGGCGCCGGCAACGAGGGCGGTCGCGTCGTCACCACCGGCACCCCGGCCGAGGCGGCCACCGATCCGCACAGCGCAACCGCTCCCTACCTCGCGGCGGCGCTGCGCTGACACCGGTCGGGACTGCGGACGAGCCGATCAGCGTGACTGCGGTCTCGGCCGAACCAGGTGAAAGTCACTGTCTGCGTTCGGATTCTTGTCGGTGGCTCTCGGTAACGTCCGGCATGTGAACCAACCCCGCACCGGAACAGAGCCCTCGGCGCCGTTTCCGGCCTTATCGCCGCAATCCGGCCGTCCGGTGCTGATCACGGGCGCATCGGGCAGAATTGGCTCGGGCGTGGTGGCCGCGTTGCTCGCGGCGGGTGCACCCGTTCGCGCGGCCTACCGGGATCCCGCACGCACCGCCGCGATGAGGGAATCCGGCCACAACGCGGTCACCGTCGACTACACGCGCCCTGCCACCCTGCCCGCCGCGATGGCGGGCGTCGGCACCCTCTTCCTGGTCACCGCCACTACCGCGACGCAGACTCGGGACGAACTCGCCCTGGTCGAAGAGGCGTACAGAGCCGGCGTCGAACGGGTCGTCAAGGTGTCTTTGTGGCGGGCCGACGAACGCCTCACTCCCCTCGCCGACCTGCATCGGCCGGTGGAGGAGGCCATCGAACGCTCCGGATTGCGGTGGACCTTCTTGCGGCCGAACTTCTTCATGCAGAACTTCGCGCAGATGGCGGCGTCGATCGCCGAGCACGGAGTGATCGCACGCCCGGGAGGTTCGGCGCCCATCAGCTACGTCGACGCCCGTGACGTTGCCGGTGTCGCCGCACATGTCCTCACCACCGGCGGCCACGACGGCCGGATCTATGCCCTCACCGGTCCCCGCGCTCTCACCTACGACGAGGTGGCCGACGTCTTCTCGGATGTTCTGCGCAAGCCCGTGCGATACCACGCACAAACCGCGACGGAAGCACGTGACGGCCTGCTCGCCGCCGGCGTTCCGGCATTCATGGCAGAAGCCTTGGTCCGGGTGAGCACCGTCTACGGCGACGGCGGAGCCGATTCGGTGCTGTCGACCGTTACCGACCTGACCGGTGACGCGCCGAGAAGCTTCGAGCAGTTCGTTCGCGACCATCGCCGGCTCTTCGGCTAACTACTCGCCGGCGAATCTCGAAACATTTGGCGGCACAACAGGTTCGACCCCCATCGGCCACTTCGGGCGCCGCACATTTCAGACGACAACCCGGTAATCGTGATCGCGATGCGGGGTGCCGGGAGCGGGGCGGCCGAGCATGGTGGCGGCAGCGGCGCACCAGTACTCGAGCAGTATCGGGTCGCCGTGGCCGCGGCGAATAGGGGCGCTGAATGCCAGGCCGCGGGCGACCTCGACCGTCAGCATCGACACCTTGGGATAGTCGGGATGGGCGGCCAATTCAGCGCCGAACAATTCGGCCAGTTGCTCACGCAGCCGGCCGCCGATGCGCTCCACGACCGGAACCAGGGTCTCGTGCAGCGTGGGATTGGTGCGGGCCGCCGCCCACAACTCCATCTCGGCCAGAAAATCGGGGCCCGAGAACAGTTCTCGCACCGCGACGATGGCGGCGGTCAAGCGATCCCCGGGCGGTTCGGCGCGAAACTTCGCGATCATCTCCTCGGCCCGCGCGGCGCGCCGGGCGACGAGTTCCTCGACCGTCGCGGCCAGCAGATCCTCCCGGGTCCGGAACTGGTGCAGCATCGATCCGCGAGACAGCCCGCTGGTCTCCTGCACGGCACGGGTGGTCAGGGCTGTGTATCCGCCGGTCGTCAGCAGCGTGATCGCCGCGTCGATCACCGCCGCGCGAGCGCGTTCTCCTCGTGTTCGGTCCGGCACGGTCGCTTCCTATCGACTTCGGGGCATTGACAGGTGTGAACTGAATCACCCATCATGCTACTAGTCCAAGTGGACTAGTTCTGTCGAACGGGCTACTTCCGGTCCTCGTGACGAGACCCGGGAAGCGAAAGGGCGATCAGTTGGCCACCAGCACCGAGGCGCATATGCACATCAGCCGAACCGGCTCCGGCACACCGGAATTGCTGCGAGACTTCGTCACCGGATGGGCGGCCGAACGGCCCGAAGGGATCGCGATCGACTACGGCGACCAGCGCTGGACCTGGGCACAGTGGAACGACCGCATCGACCGCGCCGCCCGCGGTCTCGCCGCCGCCGGAATCGGCCGTGGTGACCGCATCGGTTTCCTGGACAAGAACCATCCGGCCGGGCTCGAGTTGCTGTTCGCGGCAGCCGCACTGGGCGCCGGGCTCGCCATCTTCAACTGGCGCCTGGCGGGCGACGAACTGGCGTACGTCCTCGACGACAGCGAGGCACGAATTCTCTTCTTGGGCAGCGCATTCCGCACGACTGCCGAGCAGGCACGTGGCGCGGCGCACCGGCTGGAACGCATCATCACCATCGACGACGAGTACGAGGACTTCCTCGCCGCCGCGAGCGGTGATGCCGAACTCGGCACGGCGGCAACGGAATCGGATGTCGCGCTGGTGATCTACAGCTCCGGCACCACCGGCCGGCCCAAAGGCGTCCTGCTGAGCCAGCGTGCACTCGTCGCCCATACCGTCTGCGTCGGAACCAAGTTCCCGTTCACCGACGGCGACCGGAATCTGGTCGCGATGCCGATGTTCCACGTCGGCGGCGTCTGCTACGCACTGTTCGGCATCCGCGCGGGCGTACACAGCATCATGACGCGCGAACCCACACCCGCCGCGCTGATCACCGCACTGCTGGCCGGGGCGACGCACACGTTCTTCGTGCCGCCGGTGATCGCCGGATTCCTCGCCGCGGGCGATGCGGCCGTCGACGCGTTGTCGCAGCTGCGCTACCTCGGCTACGGCGCCGCGCCCATGCCGCTCCCACTCCTGCGCCGAACCCTCGACGCCCTCCCCGACGTGCGCTTCGTCCAGGTCTACGGGCAAACCGAGGTATCCGGCGTGGCCACCACGCTGGACCCCGGCGACCATCGCGGGCCGAATGCGGACCGGCGCCTGCTGTCGGCAGGACGGCCGGTACCCGGCGTCACTGTCCGCATCGCCGACATCACCACCGGCGCCGAGGTTCCCGTCGGCGAGGAGGGTGAAATCTGGTTGCACACCGACCAGCGCATGACCGGATATCTGAACCGCCCCGACGCCACCGCGGAGACCATCGTGGACGGCTGGGTCCGCACCGGCGATATCGGCCGGGTCGACTCCGACGGCTACCTCTACGTCGAGGACCGGCTCAAGGACATGATCATCACCGGTGGCGAGAACGTGTACGGACCCGAGGTCGAGCGGGTCCTGCTGGCACATCCCTCCGTCACCGACGCGGCGATCATCGGGGTACCCGACGAGGTCTGGGGCGAATCGGTGCTCGCGATCCTCGTCTCCGACGGTGACGCCGACGACATCCAGCGGTTCTGCCGCGAACATCTGGCCGGATACAAATGCCCCAGGCAATTCCGTTTCGTCGACGCGCTGCCTCGCAATGCCAGCGGCAAAATCCTCAAACGCGAACTGCGAGCGCCCTATTGGGCCGATCACGATCGAAAGATCTGAGGTCCCTGAGCTCCCGGCGCGTCTCACCCGGCGCGGTTGCGGCGCCAGAGGGCACCGCTCAGCACGGTGGCGAAGCCGCACCACGCCGGATAGGCCGCCAGCAGGAGGCCTGCACGGTCCACCTCGGCCGTGCGGCGGGTGAGATCGGCACTGCTCAGCGTCAGGGCGGCCGCCACGGCCGTGGCCGCGCCGAGACGGTGTGCGCGGAAGAACACCCAGCTCCAGCTCGCATTGAGGGTCAGGTTGAGCAGCAGGGCGGTGCGGAGGCGTCGCTGCTGGGCCGGATCGGCGCGGTTGAGCGCCCGGGCGGTCGTGGCGGCGATATCGACGTAGAGGGTTGTCCACGCGACCGGGAAGACCGCGGGCGGCGGCTGGAAAGGTGGCTTCTCCAGGCGCTGATACCACTGCGAGCCGGTCGTGGTCGCCGCCGAGCCGGCCGTCGCGGCGGCGGCGGTGGCCGGGAACGTCCACCACGATTGTCTCCACCGGCTCGAATCCATTCGCCGCGTGCACGTTCCGATCACGGGAGACTCCTTTCGTCGCGGGGCCGGGTGCTGCGGGCCGGGCAGCGATCGACCGGCAAGGCCCGCAGAGCTGTCACGCGAGGGCTCCGCGGCCAGGGCGAGCCGGCAGCGCGGTCGGTCCCCTGCTCGGCCTACCCATACTTCGCTGCCGATAACGGGTCACGGCGACTGCTGCGGCTGGGCAAGGTCGGCGGGCAGGTGGCGACATGTACTGACCGAACATGGCCCTGCGGCGTACGGTCCGGCACCGGATCCGGCCCGATGTGCAGACCCGCGCGGACATCGCCGAGCATCTCGACCTGGCGCTGTGCGTTACACCAGGCCGATCGCCAGAACGATCACGCCGAGCAGCGGCGGCACGAGTTGTTTGAGGGCCGCACTCGCCTTGTCGGGGCTGGACAGAAGCAGGACCAGGCCGGCGGCGGTCATCGAACCGGCGCCGGTGAACACCAGGGTGGCGCCGATCGTCTTCTCGCCCACCGCGAAGAAGACGGTGCCGGTGATCACGCAGAGGGCCAGGAACAGGTTGTAGAAGCCCTGATTGAACGCCAGCGGTCTGGTCGTCTCCGCCTCGGCCGCCGAGGAGACTCCGAAGATGGCTCGTGTCTTCGGACTCGTCCACGCCACCGATTCGAGATAGAAGATGTAGATGTGAATCACGGCCGCGAGGCACGCGAGGATGAGACCTGCTGTCGTCACCGAACACCTCCGTGAACGTCGTCGCGCGATATAACCACGCGGCGGACGGAACGTGTCGGCGACACGTCGGAATGTTGCGGTGGACACCCCCGGCCCGACCTGCGAATGCGCCGCAACGCGTGCTTCGACGTGCCCTCACCTGCCGAACACCGCTCAGCGCATGCGATTTCGCGCACCGGACGACGGGTGCTGCGGCGGCGCCGTAGCGGGAGCCCGGTGCGCCCCGGCCGACGCGTGTCCCGGCGAGTCGCAGCGGCCGTTACACTCGGTGACCTTGCGAGGTTGAGACCACAGCCGCGCGCGGCACCGCGAACTACGCCGAGTATCGCGGTGTTCGTCATGCGCGAGTGTGCCTGCACATATCCGCTGCGCGTCACGATTCATACTCGTAGGGGCGGACCCGGATGCCGCGAGTGTAGGGAAGGGTGAACACGTGGGATACGAAGGCCACAGCGGCTGCACCGCCGAGGTGATCTCGGTCGGCGGCCTCTGGGTGGTGGTCGCCGCCGGTGAGGTCGATTCGCATACCGCCCCGCGGCTGGACACCGCCGTCCAGCAGGCCGTGACTCGGCAACCGGGACAGCTCATCGTCGATCTGTCCGCGGTCGAGTTCTTCGACTCCTCCGGGATGAATGTGCTGGTACGCGCGCTGCGACAGGCGGGCCGGGTGCTGGTGGTGGCGCCGCGGCCGGTGCGGCGAGTCGTGGAGGTCACCGGCCTGTCGACGGTATTCGCACTCTTCGACGACGTCGATGCCGCCGTCGCGAGCGCTGTCTCCCACACGAACGGCTGATATCCCATGCGTCACCCCGAAGGTATGCGTCACCCCGACAGCCCACGCCGTCCCGAAGGCGCAGCTCACAAGGCCGCGACCGGCGGCGGACAGCGATCGCTCGAGGACCTGCACATCGAATTCCGGGCCCGGTCCGAGGAACTGCAGCGGGTGCGGGCCCTGCTGCGCGCCTGGCTCGCGGGGACGAGCCTCGGACCGGATCGCGCGTACGACCTCCTGCTGGCCGTCAACGAGGCCTGTTCGAATTCGGTCGAGCACGGACATCGCGGTGACGGCCGGACCGTCGTGCTGCACGCGTCGGCCGCCCATTCGATCCGCATCGCCGTCTCCGACAGCGGGACCTGGCGCGCGCCGCGGGCGGACGAGGAAATCGATCGCGGTCGCGGCCTGCCGATGATGAACGCCCTCATGCCCGGCACCCGCGTCGTCTCGGGCGCCGACGGGACGACGGTGGAATTCGTGGTCTCGCCCGCCGCCGAATCCCGTTCGGATTCCGACACCGGGCAGTGGCCCCGGCGCAGCTCCGCGGACCAGCCGTGACATCGGTTTCGGCTGCGGCGCAGCGGGTTTCACTCGCCCGATCGGATGTGAGGAGCTCGCCGTGCCCGAATCTGTGGTGAGTGACGTCGACCGATGGTCGGCGGTACCGCATCCGGCCGTGGTGGTCGATGGCGCGGGCACGGTGGTCGCGCTGAGCGGGCAAGCGGCCGCCCTGTTTCCCGACGCGGTCGTGGGCGAACCGCTGCACCGTGCGGTGCCGCCCTGGTTGTCCACCGCACACGAGGAGACGGCCGCCTCGGGCATCGCGCCGTCGCCCGCCTCGGTATCCGGGCGGGTTGGCGGGCGCGAACTGCACGCGGTCGCCTCCCTCGGCGCCGACGGGACGCTCGTCTGGTGGCTGCTCGGCGACACCGCGGCCTCGCTGCAGGAGAGCCGCTCGGAACTGGAGCAGGAACGCGAACGCACCGCATTCCTGTCGCAGGCCTCCGAGCGGCTGCTGGCCTCGCTGAACGTGGACCGATGCCTGGAGACGACCGTCCGGCTGGCCGCCCGCCACCTCGCCGACGCCGCGGTGGTCGTCACTCCCCCGGCCGGGCGGGCGCTGTCGGTCGTCTCCTGTGACGAGCACGGTGTGGTGCGGGTGAACGTCGTCGAGGAGGACCCCGACGCGGTGGCCGGGCTGAGCGAGGCGCTGCGCGGCTTCCCGCCCATTCCCTCGCAGTGGCTGGACCCCGCGGCGGTGCCGGTGTGGTTGCTGCCGCCCGGTTTCGAGCACGGCACGGGCTCGGTGATCGTGACTCCGCTTCCCGGCCACGGGGTTTCGGCGGGTGCGCTGGTCCTGCTGCGGCGTTCCGGCGAGCGGAGCTTCGACGAGCGCGACGAGATCTTCGCCCAGTTGTTCGCCGGTCGCGCCGGAATCGCGTTGTCGGCGGCACGGCTGTACGCCGAGCAGACCAGTATCACCGCGATCCTGATGCGCGAGCTGCTGCCACCGCAACTGCACCACGTCCACGGCATCGAACTGGCCGGCGCCTACCGGGCTTCGGAGAATCACGAAATCATCGGCGGCGACTTCTACGACGTACATCGCGCGGCGGCACCGGACGGGGAAACCCTCGTCGTCCTCGGCGACGTCTGCGGCAAGGGTCTCGAGGCCGCCGTCCTGACCGGCAAAATCCGCAACACGGTGCACGCGCTGGTGCCGATGGCCGACGATCACCAGCGCATGCTCACCCTGCTGAACAACGCGCTGATGTCCTCGCGGCACGACCGGTTCGCCACGCTGGTGCTGGCATCGGCGGTGCGTCGGGAAGGACGGGTGCAGCTGCGGCTGACCTCCGCCGGGCATCCGCCGCCGTTGATCGTCCGGGCCGACGGGAGCGTCGACATGGCCGAGACGCGGGGACAGTTGGTCGGCGCGCTGCCCGAGATCAGCGCCACGACGTTCCGCACCTCGCTCGCGCCCGGCGAAACCTGCCTGCTCTACACCGACGGTGTGACCGAGGCTCGCGGCGGACCGCTGGGCCGACGCATGTTCGGTGAGGAGCGTCTGACCGCCGCGCTGGCGCAGTGCGCGAATATGCCCGCGGAGGCGGTGGTCGAGCGTATTCACATGCTCACCACCCAGTGGGTCGGCCGCAACGAGCACGACGACATCGCGGTCGTCGCGATCAGCGCGCCGCGAACCTCGGATACCGTCCTCGCGTGACCGCTACCGCCAAGGAGCCGCCGTTCATGTCCGAGCCGCATCGCCGAAACTCGCGGGACGCCCCGGCTTTTCGCGAGCAATTGTGGACGGCGGTCACCGGCCGCGACGAACGGGCGGCGATCGGCATCGTGCTCGCGGCGGTGGATTCGGGGCTCGAACCGGAAGCGGTTCTGCTCGATGTCATCGCCGCGGTCCAGCGCCGGGTGGGTGCGGAATGGGCCGCCAACACCCTCAGTGTCGCCGACGAGCACACCGCCACCGCGATCAACGACCGGGCCGTGACGGCGCTGGCACTGCATGCGGCCGCCTCGCACCCCGCCTCGGCCGGGCGGGTCACCGTCGCGTGCGTGGACGGCGAATGGCATGCCCTTCCCGCCCGGCTGGTGACCGAAGTGCTGCGGCTGCGCGGCTGGCAGGTCGATTTCCTGGGTGCCCAGGTGCCGACCCGCCACCTGATCGCGCACCTGCACAACACCGGCCCCGACGCCGTGTTGCTGTCGTCGTCGCTGCCGACCCGCCTGCCGTCGGCGCACGGCACCATCACCGCATGCCAGGCGGCCGGAGTGCCGGTGCTCGTCGGCGGGGCGGCGTTCGGGCCGGACGGCCGCTACGCGAACCTGCTCGGCGCGGACGCCTGGGCGCCGGACGCCGCGACCGCGGCCGAGCTGCTCGCCCGGGGGCTGCGGCGGGAGCAGCAGCCGGACCGACCGCACCGGACGCTGCCGCATCTGACCGATCAGGAATTCACCATGATCGCCCGCAGCACACCGCAGTTGCTGGCGACCACCATGGCGGAGCTGGAGCATCGCTTCCCCGCGATGCGGGAGTACTCCGAATCCCAGCTGGAGCGCACCGCCGAAGATATCGCGCAGATCCTCGAATTCCTCACCACCGCACTGTATCTCGACGACGACGAGTTGTTCACCACGTTCGTCACGTGGACCGCGGGTGTGCTGAGCGCGCGTGCGGTTCCCGCGCAATCGCTGTTTCCCGTCCTCGACCTGCTGAGCGGACAACTGCAGGACTTCCCGCGGGCGCGACGGATTCTCACCGCCGCGACCGACGCCCTCACCGACACCGCGCGAATCGCCTGACCGTCGACGCCGGCCGACGACCGCGCGGCGCGCCCGAATCCTCGCCACCTTGCCGCGGAGTCCGGTTACTCCAGTTCGGCGAGGGATTCTTCGAGTCCGGTCAGCAGCCGCTGCAGATGCGGAACACTGCGGCGACAGCCGATGATGCCGAAATGCATGGCGCCACCGGAACTGATCGTCGTGATGTTGACCGCTTGGCCGTCGAGGGGAATCGAGGCCGGATAGGCGGCTTCCAGGCGCAGCCCGTTCCAGTAGCGGGGTTCGGTGGCGCCGGGGACGTTGGAGATCACGATGTTGAACGGCGGCGCGGCGGACGGCAACCGGACCGGTAGCGCCGCCGAGGCCAGCCCCGCCACATTCACCGCCGACAGCCCCAGGATCTGTAGTGGCGTCAGCCGCGACATGGTGTTCTTGGTCCGCGCCATCGACGAGTGGATGCGCGCGAGTCGCTCGGCCGGATCCGGTTCGTCGGTGGCCAGATCACACAGCGCCGCGCCCACCGAATTGCCCTCTCCCACAGCGGTTTCGGAGGTGCCGCGCAGCGAGACCGGCACCATCGCGATCAATGGCTCGTCCGGCAGCGCCTGTTCGGCGAGCAGATACCGGCGCAGCGCGCCCGCGCACATCGCCAGCACCACGTCGTTCACGGTCGCCCCCGTCCGCGCCCCGACCGCGCGCAACCGCGGCAACGGCCACGACTGCGCGGCGAATCGCCGGGCGCCGGTGATGGCGACATTGAACATGGTGTGCGGGGCCCGGAACGGGCGCGGTTCGGGATAGTCCCGCGCGATCTCGTAAGCGCCGGACAGCAATTCGGGGACGGCGGTGCCGATCCGCCCGGCCATGCGCACCGCCTCGGCCGAGCGGCGCAACAACGTAGTCGGGCCGGCGTCCGGACGACGGCGGGGCGAGCGCCACGGCGGCACGCAGTCGCGGGCATCGGGGTCGGCCGAGAGGGCCCGCTGCCAGGTGCGCACTGCCGACACACCGTCCATCAGCGCGTGATGCGTCTTGGTGTAGAGAGCCATTCGGCCGTCGGCGAGACCGTCGATGACATAGACCTCCCACAGCGGGCGATGCCGGTCCAGCAGCGATCCGTGCAGCATCGACACCAGTTCCAGCAGTTCACGCACCCGTCCGGGGGTGGGCAGCGACAGCAACCGCACGTGATAGTCGATGTCGACGTCGTCGTCGAGATCCCACTGCAGCGCGGAGAAACTCGCCAGCGACCGCGCGGGCCGGCGCCGGAACAGGGACGTGAGTTTGTCAGTGCCCGAGACCAATTCCTCGTGCAATTGCCGCGCCGATCGCGGCTCGGTGCCCGAGGGACGGAACAGGGAGAGCCCGCCGACGTGCATGGGATGTTCGCGGGATTCCAGCAGCAGGAATGCCGAGTCCAGGGGTGACATCAACGCCATCGCGATACCTCATCACGGTCGTTTCCGATCGGGCCGGGTGGCCACACCTTCCGGTGATCATCGCGGATGCGGTCGGATCAGGTGCGTGATCCGGAGTCTCACCGGGCCCGGGCGGCTCAGGCGTCGGTAATTGCCGGGAACAATCGAATCAAACATATTGACAATGTGAGAGGAGTCACTTCATTCTCTCATTAGGACACAGTGTCCGAACATAGTGACCCGGAAGGCGGCGCCGATGCCTACCGACGAACCTGCCGACTCCTCGCCGACCGATTCGGGTACCGCCGCGACCGTCCGAGACCTTCCGGTACGCGATCGAGCGCTTGACGAAAACGATTGCCCGGAAGGCGAATTCGCGGACGTAGTGGTTGTCGGAGCGCGCTGCGCGGGTTCGGCCGCCGCGATCGCCTTCGCCCGTGCGGGGCGGGGCGTCGTCGTCGTGGACGCGGCCCGATTTCCGTCCGACACGCTCTCGACCCATCTGCTCTGGCCCGCCGGCATCGCCGAAGTGGCGGCGCTGGGCGCGCTGGAGAAGGTGCTGGCGCTCGGCGCGCCACAACTGCGGGTCGCCTACGCCGGCGGCGCGGGCCAGGTGGTGCGGGCACCGTTCACCGCCGTGAACGGCATCGACTACGCGATGTGCGTGCGGCGCACCGGATTCGACGCCGCTCTGGTCGCCACCGCCCGCGCGGCCGGCGCCACGATCCACGAGTCGATGCGGGTCACCGAGCTGATCCGCGACGGCGGCCGGGTCGCCGGCGTGCGCGCGGTCGATCGCGCGGGGGCCACCCACGAGATCCGGGCGCGCCTGGTGGTCGGCGCGGACGGGCGGCGCTCCACCGTCGCGCGGCTGACCGGAGCGCTGGACCCGTACCGCAGCAAACCCAGTGGGCGGGCGTGCTACTTCGCCTACTGGCGCGACAACCGCCCGGAATGGCGGTCGACGGCGGCGCAGTGGCGGGCCGGGCAGCTGCTGGGAACCGCCTTCCCGTGCGAGGACGGGGCGGTGCTGTCACTGATCCAGCCGCCGGTCACGCACGGGCCGCGCACGCCCGGACAGACCGAGCAGCGTTACCGGGACATGGTGGCCGCGATCCCGGAACTCGCTGCGCGACTGGTCGATTGCGAACCGCTCGGGCGGGTGCGCTCGGCCACCGACATCGTCTCCTACTTCCGCCGCTCCAGCGGTCCGGGCTGGGCGCTGCCCGGCGACGCCGGCCACTTCAAGGATCCCGTCACCGCGCAAGGCATGCGCGATGCGATGCGCTACGGGCGGCTGCTCGGCGAATACGCGGCCCCGGTGCTCGACGACGCGGCCGCGCTGGACCGGGCAGTGGCCCGATGGGAGCACCAGCGCGAACAGGACTGCCTGCCCATGTACCAGTGGACCAACCGGCTCGCCCGCGGCACCGAGATGACACCGCTCGAAGTGCAGCTGTACCGCGCCGGCGCGGCCGACCCGCACCTGGCCGGCCTCGCGCTGGATGTGATGACGCGGGCGCGAACCCCCGACGAACTGCTGACCCCGGCGCGGGCGGCGAAGTTCGCGATACAGGCATTGGCGCACGCGCCGGCGGCCGCGGTGGTGGACACCGTGATTCGCGAGGTGTGCGACAACGCGCAGGACTGGCGGGAACGTCAGGCGGCGCGGTGGGGTTCGGCGTGGTCGCGGTGGCCCGCGGCGGCGCCGAAGTGAGGGACGGGCCGGCCGGCGGGCCCTCGATACTGCCGGACCTCGGTGAAAAGGCTTCGCAGGCGCAGATATTCGGGCTTCGGGATCGACGCAGGGCCGGTCCCGCTCGCTGATTCGAGGAGTGGACATGACCGGTCGGGACAATGCGGGTGGATTCGGCAGGCGGCAGTTGCTGCGAGGCGCGGCGGTCGCGGGCGCGGCTCTGGCGGCGAACGGCACCTGGGCCACGGCGGCAGCGCGGGCGAATCCGGGCCGCCGCCAGGTCGGCCCGGGACGCACGGTGGCCGTGTTCGGTGGTGGGGTCTCCGGATTGACCGCGGCGCACGAACTGGCCGAACGCGGCTACGCGGTCACGGTGTACGAGCCGACCGCGCTGGGCGGGAAGGCGCGCAGTATGAGCGTGCCCGGCACCGGGGCGGGTGGTCGCGCCGATCTGCCGGGCGAACACGGCTTCCGCTTCTTCCCGGGCTGCTACCAGCACGTGCCGGACACGATGGCGCGAATTCCGTTCCCGGGCAACGCGAACGGTGTGGCCGGAAATCTGATCCGGGTGGAATCGACGGTGGCCGGATTTCCGGATCTGCCGCCGGTGACGGTGCCGACCGAGATCGCGGGGCTGCGCGAGCTGAACCCCGAGCGCATCCGCAACTCGCTCGTCGCCGGATTCGGCTTCGTCCCGCAGCTGCCGCCGCAGGAGCTGGCGTTCTTCGGCGATCGGATGATGATGTGGTTCACCAGCTCGCCCGAACGCCGCTTCGGCGAATGGGAGTACCGATCATGGGTGGACGCGGTCGCGGCGAACGGGAAGTCGCAGGCCTATCGGGACTATCTGGCGCGCGCCCTGACCCGGATCACGGTGGCGGCGAAGTCGGAGACCAGCTCCGCGCGCACCATCGGAACCATCGGAGAGGCATTGGTTTTCGCTGGCGCCGGCATCGCGCCGCAGTATCGCGGCGGGGTGGACCGGATCCTGAACGGCCCCACCAACGAGGCGTGGATCGATCCGTGGGTGGCGCACCTGTCCGGACAGGGAGTCCGGTTCGTCACCGGCGCGGGACTGACGAGCCTGCGCCTGTCCGGTGACCGGATCAGCGGTGCGAACGTGGGCGGACGTGCGGTGCAAGCGGATTGGTACGTATGCGCGATGCCGGCCGACCGCGCGGCCGCGATCCTCGACGACGACATTCTCGCCGCGGACCCGGCGCTGGCCGGGATGCGTGAGCTGGTGCTGGACTGGATGGTCGGGGTGCAGTTCTATCTGCGCCGGCCCACCGGCGTGCCGGAAGGACATATCGCGGCACTCGGCTCGCCGTGGGCGATCACCGCACTGCGGCAGGCGCCGATGTGGCGCGGCGATTTCGCGGCCCGCTACGGCGACGGGACGGTGGTGGAATGCCTGTCCGCCGACGTGTCGGACTGGGACACCCCCGGCATCCTGTTCGGCAAACCGGCCAAACAGTGCTCGAAAGACGAAGTGGTGCAGGAAGTCTGGGCACAGCTGAAACGCTGGCTCAACACCGGCACCGGCTGGCTGCGCGACGACGACCTGCACTCGTGGTTCGTCGATTCCGGGGTACATTTCGAGGAGGGCGGCAACCGCAACGACACCCCGCTGCTGGTGAACACCGTCGGCTCCTGGGACCACCGGCCGGAGGCGCATTCGGCGATCGGCAATGTGTTCTTCTGCGGCGACCACGTGCGGACCGGCATCGACCTGGCGACCATGGAGGGTGCGTGCGAAGCGGGACGCAAGGCGGCCAACGCGGTGCTCGACGCGGCCGGTGACGCGGCGCCGCGGGCGGCGGTGTTCCCGATGTACGCGCCGCCCGAGCTCGAACCGTTCAAGCGCATCGACGCCGACCGCTATCGGGCCGGGCTGCCGCATCTACTCGATATGTGAACGGCTGCGCAGGAATTCGGCGGTCGCCGGGCTCGCGGGCAGGAACGACTCGATCGCGAGTTCGGCGACCGTGACGTTCATCGGACTGCCGAAGATGGTCATGGTGCTGATGAAATCCAGGTCGATATCCCCGCGTTCGGCGTCGTGGTGGCGCAGCCGCAGCGGGACGACGGCCTGATCCGGTTCGGGCAGGCCGGGATCGTCGCGGCCACCGGGATATTCGAGCAGTTCGGCGCGCAGCGCGGCCAGATCGGCCGAGCCGGTGGCCTCGATCTGGCGATCGACGCGTTCGAACAGATGTCCGCGCCACTGCGCGAGATTCAGGATCCGCGGCGCCAGACCCTCCGGGTGCAGGCTCAGCCGCAGCGCGTTGACCGGCGGAGTCAGCAGATCGGCGCGAACGCCGTCGAGGAACAGGGCGACACCCGAATTGGCGTCGACCATATTCCACTGCGCGTCCACGGCCAACGCCGGATACGGCTCGTAGCCGGTGAGGATCTGCCGCATCGCGGTGCGGACGGGGGCCATGGTGGGGGTATCCAATCCGGGTTCGGCGTAGACCGGGGCGTAACCGGCGGCCAGCAACATCCGATTGCGTTCGCGCAGTGGGATGTCGAGCTCCTCGCTGAGGTGCAGGATCAGCTGGCGGCTCGGCGTGGACCGGCCGGTTTCGACGAAGCTGAGGTGACGGGTCGAGGTTTCGGCGCGCCCGGCCAGTTCCAGCTGGCTGAGGCGGCGGGTGCGACGCCAGTGGCGCAGCAGATCCCCGGCAGTATGGGTCGGCACCTGCTCGATCGTATGCGGCACGGGTGGGCGTGACGATTACCTCGCGGGTCATGATCGCTGTCCGGATGCCCGGTGCGCGGCTCACGGTTAGGGTGGATTGCGTGTCGTTGGTGCAGGCTGGACTGGACCGGCTGCCCGAACGCTGGCGCGCACTGTTGCTCGCCCATCGGGAGCTGATGAAATTCGCCGTCGTCGGCGCGATCACGTGGTTCGTGGACACCGGAGTGGTGTACGCCCTCAAGCTGACCGTATTGCCGGACAAGCCGCTGACCGCGCGCGCGTTCGGCGTGCTGATCGCGACGATCGCCTCCTACATCCTGAACCGGGAATGGTCGTTCAACACCCGCGGCGGGCGCCAGCGCAGTCACGAGGCCGCGCTGTTCTTCGCCGTCAGCGCGCTCGCCGTCGGCGTGACCGTCATTCCGCAGGCGGTCGCGCTGTACGTCTTCGATATCCGGGTGCCGCATGTGAGCGCGTTCACCCAGGCGGTCTCCAACTTCATCACCGGGCAGATTCTCGGTGTCCTGCTGGCGATGGCCTTCCGATTCTGGGCGTTGCGGCGATTCGTCTTCCCCCAGGATCTGCGCGAGGCCGAACTGGAGATCCTCTGACCGCCGCAACCGCGAGGCGCCGAAACCGCAGGTGGTGACGGGCATCACGGCCGGTGCCTACAGGTGGACCTGGCGGCCCGGCCCGCCGGCGAGCCCCGATACCATGATCTCGTGCGAGCAACGGCCGACCCTTCCACGCAGCTGCGTGGTGGATGCGTCGGCGCCGCCGCGGGCACGGTGAGTATCGCCGCCCACGCCCTCGGTGGTGGCGCGGTGGCACCCGGCTCCACGGCGATCATGATGCTGATCGCCGCCAGCACCGCGATCGGCTGCCTCGCCGCACACACCCGCACCGGATTGTTCCGGCTGATGGGCCTGCTCGCGGTCGGCCAGGCGATCGGCCATCTGGCGTTGTCGACGTCCCCGCACTGCCACGAGGTGCTGATCACCGCCCCCATGCTGGTCGCGCACATCACGGCGACGGTGGTCGGGGCGGTCCTCGTCCGTGGCGCGGAAATCACACTGCGACGCGCCGTTTCGCTGATCCGCCGCGTGGTCGGCGCGGTCGCGCACAACCTCGGCGTCTCCAGCGCTCCGGTCGTCGTCTCGGTACCGGATACGGTGACCGCGCCGCGGTGGCTCGTGCTGGCCTCCGGCACCGGGCGGCGCGGTCCGCCGAGGCTCACCGGTTCGTTCGCTGCCTTGCACCGCGTACCCGCGTGGGCGTGATACCGGCACATCGGTGGACGTGTCCACTGGCTTGCCGGATCGCGGCGGGACCACGGATGACGACCAACGGCTGAGCCACCGGATGTACGGATAGCTCTCGAGAGCGTCACATCGGATCGCACAGCACGTGCAGCCGCGCCCGTGTGCGGCAACGTCCGTGAGCCAGTGACGGCACACCGCCGAGCGGCAGCCGCCGACCCGCAAGCGGCAAGCGGCAAGCGGCAAGCGGCAACTGCGGCTACCCGAATCGACCGTTATCGCACGGCACCTGGACAGCTACCGACGCTTCGCCGAAGCGGTCGCTCGAGCTGTCGGCGTATCAGTCGACGTCGGCGGGCCTGCATGCTCGGTCACGGTCATCGCTGTGGCGGTCCTGCCGTGAGCGCTGATCGCGCGCGGTGCTGTTCGGTCGGTCCTCGCCGGTTTCCGACGACGTCCTGGGCGATCGGATACGCCGGACAGGCTTGCGGGTGGCTGATTCGCGTGTGACCGCGGAGGTCGCACCGCTCGCCGCTGGGCACGCAGCAACGAACGAACACCGGTGGCGGTATACGCCGCGCACTCACCCCTACGCCGCGCAACGCGTGGTTCGAGGGTGTGACGAGCGCCGGGGCGCGGTGAGAATCCGCGACGACGTGCCGCCTGCTCGATGAAACCCCTTCTCATGCAATGGAGTTCACCAATGTCCTCTCTCCCCCACACCGGGCGTTCCCCCCTCGCCTCGAGCGCCCGCGGCCCTCGCCGTGCGGCATCCACCCAGGCCCGGCCCCACGGTGCGACACCGCCGTCCCGCCACACGGCAGGTTCCACCCGCCGGCGTCGGTCGGCGAGCCTGCTGATCACCGCCGCGGCCTCGATCCCACTGCTGCTGGCCGGCTGTTCGTCCGGCAGCACATCCACTGCCGCGGACGCCGATTCGGTCACCGTGGGTGATCAGTGGATCAAGGCCGCCAACGCGGGGATGTCGGCGGCGTTCGCGAATTTCACCAACACCAGCGGCCACGAGATCCGCATCGTCGACGCGACGAGCCCGGCGTCGGCGCGCGTGGAGATTCACGAGGTGGTCCAGTCGAACGGCGCGTCCATGATGCGTCCCAAGGCCGGCGGGCTGGCGATCCCCGCCCACGGCACCGCGAAACTGACGCCGGGTGGCGACCATCTGATGTTCATCGACCTGAAGGCCCCGCTGCGCACCGGAACGCAGACGCCGATCACGGTGAAGTTCGCCGACGGCACCAGCACCACCTTCACCGCGCAGGTGCGTGACTTCGCGGGCAATCAGGAGAATTACGCACCGACTACGGCCGCCCACGGTGGCTGAGCGGCTGTCGCGGCGCCGGTTGCTCGGCGGCAGTGCGGCCGCGGCGGGTGCGGCGGGGGTCGCGGGGCTCACCCTCGGCGCCGAACGCTGGACCCGCCGCACCGAGACCGCCGATCCGGGCACCGCACGCGAACCGTTCTACGGACCACACCAGGGCGGGGTCGCGACCGCGCCGCAGCAGCACGCGGCGTTCGTGGCCTTCGATCTGCGGCCCGGCACCGCCCGTGCCGACCTCGTGGGATTGCTGCGCATCTGGTCCGGGGACGCGGCGCGGCTCGTGGCCGGTGAGCCGACGCTGGCCGATACCGAGCCGGAGCTGGCTCACCGGCCGGCACGGTTGACCGTGACCATCGGATTCGGCCCGCGGCTGTTCACTGTGGCGGGACTGGAATCCGCGCGGCCGCACTGGCTCACGCAACTGCCCGGCTTCACCATCGACCGGCTCGACCCCGCATTCTGTGACGGGGATCTGCTGCTGCAGGTCTGCGCGGACGAGGCGACGACGGTGGCGCATGCGGTGCGGGCGCTCTCGCGCAGCGTGACCTCGCTGGTGACCGTGCGCTGGACCCAGCGCGGATTCCGCAACGCCGCTGCCGGGCAGACGATGCGCAATCTGATGGGTCAGGTCGACGGCACGGTCAACATCGCCCCCGGGGCCGATTTCGATCGGCTGGTGTGGGACGACGGCGCGACCCTGCCGTGGCTGCGGGGTGGAACGTCGATGGTGCTGCGCCGGATCGCGATGAATCTGGACACCTGGGACGAACTCGACCCCGAGGGGCGAGAACTGACCGTGGGCCGGCGCATCGCGACCGGGGCGCCGTTGACCGGAACCCGGGAAAGCGACAATCCGGATTTCGCGGCTGTGGACGCCCACGGCATCCCGGTCATTCCGCCTTCGGCGCATATCGCGCGGGCGCATCGCACCAGCGACGGCGAGCGTTTCCTGCGCCGCGGCTACAACTACGACGATGCCCCCGCGCCCGGGACCACCTCGAATTCAGGGCTGTTGTTCGCCGCCTACCAGCGCGATATCACGACGCAGTATCTGCCGGTGCAGCGTCGTCTCGCCGAATTCGACGCCCTGAACACCTGGACCACTCCCGTCGGGTCCGCGGTGTTCGTGATTCCACCGGGAATCACCGACGCGCAGGGCTATATCGGCCAGACCCTGCTGGAGGGCTGAACCGGGCACCGCAGGCACTCGATGCGGTTCGGCACCTGTTGCCGAACCGCATCGGATGTCAGTGCCACAGCACGGCCACGAACACGTTGGCGATGGCCAGCAGTCCGGCGGCGTCGACCATCCAGGCAATAGTCTTGCCACGCTTGGCATCGGCGTGCGCGATCTCGGCCAGACCGGCCACGGCGACCGCGATGACCAGTTTCACCACGATCTTGGCCATGTCGAGATTCTTGTCGAGCGAATCGATGCCGTCGGCCATGCCGACCAGAATCAGACCCGTGACGATCTGCGCCCGCGCACCCCAGAGCATCACCTGCGACACCGCCGGCCGGCCGGCGGCGTATCCGCCGATCACCGCGGCGAGTCCGAGCAGGTGGGTGACGACCACCAGGTTGTAGACCACTGTCATGGCTCACAGCGTAGATCATCGGCACCAATTCAACGACACGGCGTAGTAGGGCTTACATCCCCGCCGGGCCCCGGATATCCGCACCGCCGCAGGCATTCTCGCGGGCTCGCTCTCACGGTGACGTTGTCCTGCCGTGCGCAGGCACGGCCCCGCCCCGCGCCGATCCTCGGACGCGGGGCGGAACGGGGAGAATTATTCGACGATCAGCAGGCTGCCGCGCGGCACCATGGTGATCCCGGCGGGGTCGACCTTGCCGATCACCGGCCCGGTGCATCCCCGCCCGGCGTGGACCTCGATCACCTTGTCGGTGCTGTTGCCGACGGTGAGCTGGTAGGCGTGCGGTTCGATGCAACCGGTCGGGTTGTTGTAGATCTGCCCGTTGACGGTGACGGTGCCCTGCGCGGCCTGCGCGGCACCGGCGCCGAGCACTGCGAACGCGCCCGCCGCCGCGACGGCGGTGATGAGTCCAGCGGTGCGAATCATGAAATCCTCCAGTTTGTTTCGGCCCGACCGTCGCTCAGGTTACCGGTTCCGCCGCCCCCGGCCACAGCACCGACGCGGACCCGGCGGAAATACGCGCGTTTCACGCCGGATCGGGTCGGGTAGTCATCCTCAGGTGGCTCTCTTCGGTCGTGCCGCGGCAACGGCGCGGAATCGAGTGGGTCGGGACTGCTGGGTCGCTTGGTGATGGCTAGGAGAAGAGGGTGGCGGTTGTACTCGTGCTGCGCGCACGTGGACTGGGTGATCTTCTCACCGCGGTCCCCGCTCTTCGCGCGCTACGCCGGGCGAGGCCGCGCGATCACATCGTGCTGGCCGCACCGCACCGGCTCAAACCCATCGTCGACCTGATCACCTCGGTCGACGAGATGGTCGCCGCCGCAGACCCGCACACCATGCGCTGGGACGGCGCGGCCCCCGCCCTGGCGGTCAATCTGCAGGGCCCCGGCGCCGACGGCATCGTCGAACTCTCCCGCACCGAACCCGCCCGGCTGCTCAGCTACCGCAATGCCGCCTTTCCCGATCTCGACGGCCCCGAATGGCAAGCGGATATGCACGACATCGACCGCTGGTGTCATCTGCTGGAATCGGCCGGAATCAACGCCGACCGCCGCAATCTCGGCTTGGTGCCGCCGGTGGCCACCACCAGTCACCGCGACTGCGTAGTGGTGCACGTCGGTGCCGGAGCGCCCGCCCGCCGCTGGCCCGGTGAACGATTCGCCGCGGTGATCCGGCATCTGCTCGTACAGGGTCGCGAGGTCGTGGTGACCGGCGACGAATTCGAACGCGACCTCGCCCTCGGCATCGCCGCCCGCGCGGGGCTGTCGCACGACCAGGTACTGGCCGGGCAGCAGAATCTCATCGAACTATCGGCCACCGTCGCCGAGGCCGCGCTGGTGGTGTGCGGCGATACCGGTGTCGCACATCTGGCGACGGCATTCGGCACCCGCACCGTCGCGCTGTTCGGCCCCACCGCCCCCGGCCGCAGCGGGCCGCCGCCGCATCTGTCCGGCCGCCACATCGCGCTGTGGGCGGGCCACACCGGCGAGCGCGACGGCGACACCCCCGATCCGGGTCTGCTCCAGATCACCGTCCCGGACGTCGTGGAGGCCGTCGACACGCAACTGGACCGCCGCCGGTGGGCCGAGGCCGACCGGCGCGGAACCGCCTATCGCCGCGTCGGGTGAGCGCCCCGCCGCGGCGGCGGGCAGCGTGGTAATCGACACGAACCGCCTGACCGGACACGTTCGGGCAGTATCGTGTGCCGATGATCACCGTCCGAACGAAAATCTGCGGTATCCGTAGCGAGTCCGATCTCCGGGCCGTCGTCGCCGCTGATGCGGACGCGGCCGGATTCATTTCGGGCACGACGCATTTCAGCGAAGACGAACTCGACCCGGAATCGGCCCACCGGTTGTCACGGCTGGTGCCCTCCTCGATGGAACGCGTACTGGTCACCCATCTCACCGACGCCGGCGAGGTGTTGCGCCTCGCCGACCGGATCGGCGTCGACTGCATCCAGCTGCACGGCCTGATCTCCCACGACACCGCGCGCGCGGTCCGGCGCGGTGCGGGCGGGCGGCGGGTGATCCGCGCGGTCCACGTCACCGGCCCGGAGGCGGTCGCCGCCGCCGAGCGCGCGGCCCCCGATTGCGATGGGCTCGTGCTGGATTCGCGTTCCACCGACCGGCTGGGCGGCACCGGGCGCACCCATGACTGGTCGATCAGCGCTCGCATCGTCGAACTGTTGGACGACTCGGCATTTCCGGTGATGCTCGCCGGTGGACTCGACCCGCACAACGTCACGGCCGCGATCGACGCCGTCCGGCCGGCCTGGGTCGATGTCAACTCCGGCGTCGACGACGGCCGGGGCGACAAGGACCCGGCGACCTGTACCGAATTCGTCAGGGCGGCACGCGATGTCGCGGTGCCGATCGCTGCTCTAGCCCGGCCGCGATCAGAATGAGCAACCCCGCCGCGGCGGTCGCCGCGGTGGGCAGGCTCCGGGTGGCCACCGCTCCCACCAGCGTGGCCACGACGGCCTCGTTGAGCCCGATGACGCTGGCCGTGGCCGCGCTCAATCGCCGCAGCGCCAGCCAGTAGAGCGCGAATCCGGGTCCGAGGAGGGTGGCGCCGATCGCGGCCAGCTCGGCCGCCACCCGCCCGGACGGTGGATCGAGCACCAGCAGCGGGCTGCTCGCGATGCCGCCGAACAGCAACTGCAAGGCCGCCGAGGTGGCCGTGTGGTCCGGTCCCGAGTGCCGGGCGACCACACTGACCAGCATCGCCACACAGGCCGCACTGCCCAGCGCCAGGGCGCATCCGGTCAGGGCCGCGATCTGCGCGTCGCCGCCCGGGTGCCGCCAGGCGACCAGCCAGATCGCCGCCCCGACCAGCAGCAGTTCGGCCAGTACCGGCAGCGTGGGCGCCCGCCGGCCGCGGACCAGTGCGGCGGCGATGATGAGGACCGGCGCGGTCAGGTGCAGGGCGACCACCACCGGCAACGGCCCCATCCGCAGCGCCGCCACGTACAGCGCCAGATTGGCGGCCTCGAGCCCGCCCAGCCGGAAGTACAGCGCCGGATGAGCGGTCAGCGTCGCCCACGGGTGCTGTCCGCGCAGCCGCGCCCAGATCAGCAGCGGCACCGCTCCACCGAGGGCCACCAGGCCCGCGGTGGTGGGAGCGGCCAGCGTTGCCAGCAGGGCACTGGAGGTACCCCACAGACAGGTCACCGCGACCATGAGGACCAGCGGCCCGTTCATCGGCTCAGGCGAGCAGATAGGTGACCACCGGCATGACCAGCGCGGTGAACGCGGCGAAGACCGCGCTCGCCACGTGCCGCTTGGGTAGTCGCGGAAAGCGCGTCGCCAGACCGCAATACGTACCCACCGCGACGAGTGCCGTTCCCCAGACCACCAGCGCGCGACTGCCGACCGTGCCGAATACGGTGTCGAAACCCACCGCCAGCGCGAACACCGTCGCGCCGGCCGAGGCCGCCAGCACCAGCAACGCCTGTCCGGCAGTCGAATTCATCAGCATGCGATGACGGCCCAGCGTGGCGATCGCCTGCGGGTCGGTGCGATGGGCGCCGTCGACCCGGCAGATCTCGTCGTACACCTTGGCCGGATTCACCCGCTCGTTGATCGCCGGACGCACCTGCAACAGCGCCTCCAGCGCCTGCGTGGTGGCATAGGAGGTGACCGGGCCCTCGTCGGAGATGCGGAATCCGCCCCGGTAGATGGCCAGTGCGTCCATCTCCTGCATATCCAGCAGCGCGACGATCGCCGCCCGCACGGCCGGGTCGAAGATGGTGCGGCTGTCGGCGGCGATCACGGCCCCGACCGCCAGGTGCAAGGTGAGGTGACGCCAGGTGTCGACGAGATCGTCACGGCGGAAGATCTCGGTCTCGATATCGCACTCACCGCGGCGCAGTCCGGTCAGCAGGCGCTTGACCGCCAGCTCGCACGCGCGCTCGGCGCGCTTGTCACCGATCCGGACGATCTCCGGCCGGGCGAGCACGGCCGCGATATGCGCCGCCGCGTACATCGGCAACGTCCGGGGCTCTTGATACATCGAGGACACCAGATAGGCGATGCCGCGCGAGATGGCCTGATGGCGTTCACCGTCGAAGGCCCCGCCGCCGATCAGCGCCTCGACCGCGGCAGAGGTCGCGGTAATCGACACCCGGCCAAGGAAACCCGACATCCGCCAGCCACCGGTTTCGGAATCCTGCTGGTCCAGCAGATTTCGCACGGCACCGGCCAGGCCGGGGTCGGACTCCTCGATGTCGAGGCAGCGCAGGGCCCGGATCCGCCACGCGACATCGATCGGCGTGCGGAAGTACCATTCGTCGCCGATCGGCCGTTGCACGACCGTTGCCCGCACCAGCATGGCGACCTTTGCGGCGCGCGGGATTTCGCACCCGGCTCGATGCAGGATGCAGACCACCTCGGCGGTGTTCTGCGGATTGGGCGGCACATCGGGGATCCAGCCCCAGCCCGCACCCCCGTCGAGATGCGGTAACTGACTGCCGCGCAGCCATTCCACTGCCATCCGGATTCGCTCGTCGATGTTCGACATGGCCCTCCGCCCCCTTGATACGAAGCCCCGTAGATTTTCGTTGGGGCTGATAACCGCCAAGTTACTCGGATGGTCCGACAAGCAGCGCCGCCGTTCGGCGCCCGAATTGCCTGGTAGCGAACATATTTCGGTTCCATCTCGAGCCCCGCCGCCGGCGGTGTGCGGGACAGCGTCACGAAAGACCAAGGCCGCGCGCAGGTTTCGCGGGACGGCGCTGCGGGTGTTCACCCTCCTGGAGGGGCCCGTTATCTGGGGGCAGTCGACCCGTTGCCGGAACGCTTCCGGCCCGAATCCGAATTGCAACCCACGACGCGCCGGTACCCTGCGCTACCGGCCCGCGCGGCGCAAATCCCGTGACAGAGCTCGCCTTCCGCCGACGGCGAACCGGTACCGGAGTATGAGAGCCGAACAGTACGGCCGGGGGACGCGCGACGGGTAGCAGCGCCCGCACACTTCGCGTCATGACCACGATCAGCTCCCCCGCCCGTCGATGGCACCGGCCGTTGCTGTGGACCGCGGCGGCGATGGCGGCACTCGCGCTGTGCTGTCTGTGCGCCGCGCCGTTCGACGACCGCCGCATCCTCGGTGAGTCGGTATGGCTCAAACCCGGCAAGTTCGGCATCGCGTTCTGCCTGTACACGCTGACCCTCGCGTGGCTGCTGTCGGTGCCGCACCGCGGTGCCCGCGTGACCTGGTGGGCGGGAACCGTTTTCGCCCTCACCGGCGTCGTGGACGTGGGTTTCATCGTGGTGCAGGCGGCACGCGGCACCTTCAGCCACTTCGACACCGAAACCGATGCGGTCAATTCGATCGGCCAGATGGTGTTCGCCTCCGGCGTACCGGGCCTGTTCGTCGCGAACCTCGTCGTCGCGGTGATCCTGTGCCGGCAACGCGTCCTGGACCGTCCCACGAGCCGGGCCGTGCACGCCGGGCTCGCCATCGCCGTCGCCGGGAT
Source organism: Nocardia sp. 852002-20019_SCH5090214 (assembly GCF_001665865.1). Lineage (NCBI taxonomy): Bacteria > Bacillati > Actinomycetota > Actinomycetes > Mycobacteriales > Nocardiaceae > Nocardia > Nocardia sp. 852002-20019_SCH5090214. The sequence goes on from NZ_LZMK01000117.1 coordinate 49,385, forward strand.
GGCGCTCGGATATCTGATGGGCTTCACCGGCGAGCAGACGGTGCGTGACGCCCACGGCCGTCCGGTGCGGCTGGCCGCCGGCCATACGGTGACCGATACCGCCCTGCCCGTGCGCGACGGCGTGGGCGGTATGCCGATCACGCACTGGAGCACGATCGGCGGCGATCTGCGGATCCCGCATTTCGCGGGGCTGCACGGCATCCAATTCCTGCTCGCGGCGGTCGCGGTCACGGCCTGGCTCGCGCGGCGGCGGCCCTGGCTGGACGAACGGGCGCGCGCCCGGTTGATCGGTGTCCTGGCCCTCGGCTACGCCGGGCTGGTGGCGCTGCTGTTGTGGCAGGCGCTGCGAGCGCAGCCGTTGATCCACCCCGACCGCGCCGCCGTGCTCGCATTCCTCGCACTGAGCGTGGTGACACTGGGCGCGGGCGCGGCCGTCGTGCGGCACGCTCAGCGCAGCCGCTCGGCGTCCTTGGCGAGTTCGACGAGATTGGCGGTCAAAGCGGCCAGCTCCGACGGGTCGGCGCCCTCGGCGACGGCGGTCGCGACATCCTCGGCCGCGCAGCGGGCGGCGAACCAGCGGTCGGCGAGATCGGCGGCCTCCTGAGCGCTCAGCACCACCGAATCCTCCGGAATGCCGGTGCCCTCCAAACCCTTGCGATGTTCGTAGGCGCGCTGGCGGCAGGATTGCCGGCAGTATCGGCGGCGACGGCCGATTTCGGAATCGGCGATTTCCCGACCGCACCACAGACACGACGACAGCACACGGCGCGACATGACCCGACACCTTAGCCGTCCGCCCGGCACTCGCGCCCGGGCCACGCCGCAACCGGCGAATCGCCGCTACCGCCCGGGCCGGTCTCGGCCGGGCCCGGCCGAGACCGTAAAATACCCCGGTTGACCGTCGCGGGAACCGATCGGGCCGCCGGCGCGTTGATAGTCAAGTAGAACGTTGCCGACAGGCCAGAGAGGACCGCACACCATGGCAGATCGCGTACTCCGAGGTAGCCGGCTCGGAGCGGTGAGCTACGAGACGGACCGCGACCACGACCTGGCACCACGTCGAGTGGCGCGGTACCGGACCGACAACGGCGAGGAGTTCGACGTCCCGTTCGCCGACGACGCCGAAATCCCGCCGACCTGGCTGTGCCGTAACGGCCAGGAGGGCATCCTGATCGAGGGCACCACCCAGGAGCCCAAGAAGGTCAAGCCCCCGCGCACCCACTGGGACATGCTGCTGGAACGCCGCTCGAAGGAGGAACTCGAGGAACTGCTGCAGGAGCGCCTCGAACTGCTCAAGACCCGGCGCGGCCGGTAGATCGAGTACACAGCGAAAGTCCCCTCGCACCGGTCGGTGCGAGGGGACTTTCGCTTATCGGGACCGTCAGTGACTGGCCACCTTGCGGTACTGCAGCAACGCCAGCGGCACCGCGACGGCCAGAATCGCCACCGAACACGCCACCGCGTATTCCACGCAGTGGTCGACCGGCCAGCCGTGCGGGGCGGCGAAGGTCGGCGGTGAGCTGTTGGCGAACAGTTTCCGCCCGGACGCCGAGACCGCGGTGATCGGATTCCACTCCGCGATCGAGCGCAGCGGGCCGGGCAGTGTTTCAGCGGAGATGAAGGCCGAGGAGATGAACGTGACCGGGAACAGCCAGATCAGTCCCGCGCTCTGCGCGACCTCGACATTCGGCGCGATCAGCCCGGTCAGCGCGCCCACCCACGACATCGCGAACGCGAACAGCAGAATGATCGCGAACCCCAGCGCCGCATCGGCCACCGACCCGTTGATCCGCCATCCGACCAGATAGCCGCAGGCCACCATGACGGCCAGCGCCACCACGTTGACCACCGTGTCGGACAGGGTGCGCCCCATCAGCACCGCCATCCGCGACATCGGGAGCGTGCGCATCCGGTCGATGATGCCCTTCTGCAGGTCGTTGGCCAGGCCCACCGTCGTGAACGCCGCGTTGAACGCGACCGTCTGGGTGAAGATGCCGGCCAGCAGGAATTCGCGATACTGGCCGCCGCCCAGCGAGGCCCCGAAGATGTAGGCGAACAGGAAGACGAACATCAACGGCTGGACCGTCGCGGTCACCAGCAGGGTCGGCACCCGCAGGATGGTCAGCAGGTTGCGGTAGGCGATGATCGCGCTGTCGCGGAACACCCGGACCGGCGCCGCGATGGTATGGACGTCGCTGTCGGTGTCGGGCCGCGTCACCGCCGCGTCGGTCTGCGTGGGTTCTGCCGCCGTCTCCGATTCGGCGACCGCCGCTTCGACGGTACTCACGACATGATCTCCTCTGCTACGTCTTCGGTTTCGGATTCCTCGATCGGCTCTGCGGGCGTGCCGGTCAGCGACAGGAACACATCGTCGAGGCTCGGCCGGGTCACCTCCGCATCCACCACACACACCCCCGCGTCGTCGAGCCGGCGCAGGGCTTCGACCATGGTCCGGGTGCCGTCGCCGACCACGATCGAGACGTGATCGGCTCCCGGCTCGTGGATCGGCTCGCCGAGGCCGACCTCGCTCAGCACGGATTTGGCCGGGCCCGGATCCTGCCCCTCGGCCAGAGTCACGGTGAGCCGGTCGCCGCCGATCGAGGTCTTCAGTTCGTCGGCGGAGCCGCGCGCGATCACGCGGCCCTTGTCGATCACCGTGATCCGGTCGGCCAGCTGATCGGCCTCCTCCAGATACTGGGTGGTCAGCAGCACGGTGGTGCCGTCGTCGACCAGATCGCCGATCACCTTCCACATGTCGAGGCGGCCGCGCGGGTCCAGGCCGGTGGTCGGCTCGTCGAGCACCACCACCGTGGGCCGGGCCACCAGCGCCCCCGCGAGGTCCAGGCGGCGGGCCATACCGCCGGAGTAGGTGCCCGCGCGCCGCCCGGCCGCATGTTCCAACCCCAGCGCCGAGAGCAGTTCGGTCGCGCGCTCGGCGGACTTCTTGTGGTCCATGCCGTACAGCCGGGCCACCATCCGCAGGTTCTCGAATCCGGACAGATTCTCGTCGACCGCGGCGTACTGCCCCGAAAGCCCGATCCGGGTGCGCACCCGCGCCGGATGATGCACCACGTCGACCCCGGCGACCCGGACATTGCCGGAGGTCGGTTTCAACAGGGTGGTGACTATTCGGACCGTCGTCGTCTTACCGGCGCCGTTGGGTCCCAGCAGACCCATCACGGTCCCCGACGGGATCTCCAGGTCGATGCCGTCGAGTACCCGCGCCTTACCGTAGGTCTTGACCAGATCGGTGACTTCCACTGCCAAACTCACAGCGTCTCCTCCGTGTCGCCGCCGGCGGCGGCCTCGAGTTGTTGCCGCAGCACCGGACCGATGACGGCCAGCGCTTCCGGTGTCGTCATGCCGGAATGCCGGCAGCGCAGTTTGCGGTCCTCGATCACGCCCGTCACGAACGGTTCCCAGGCCGCGGCGCAGCGCTCCGGATCGGCGAGGTTGACCTCGTCGTCGGCGGCGGTGAAGAACAGCAGATCACCGTCGAAGACGCGCGGCCGGAATCCGTTGGCCTGCACCGTGCCGTTGGCGTATCCGGTGTAGAGCCGCTGCAGGTGGTCCATCGTCAGCGCCGCGAACGGGCCGGGCCGGCCGCGCAGCAACTCGGCCGCCTCCTCCAGGGTCAGGCCCGGATCCACGCCGTTGTCGCCGCCGAGCAGATCGCTGCCGAATTCGCCGATGATGTCGGCCACGCCCGGCATCGCCCGGTCGAGCCAGCGGTCGCCGAGCTGGTAGCTGTCCATCATCGCCAGCAGCGCCACCTGCTGGCCCGCCTCCTGCAGCTGCACCGCGATCTCATGGGCGATCAAACCACCCAGCGACCAGCCGAGCAGATGGTACGGGCCCTCCGGCTGCACCGAACGCATATGCGCGACATAGTCTTTCGCGGCCGCCCGGATCGAGTCGTGCTCCTGCTCGCCGGTGATGTGCGGCGCCTGCAACCCGTAGACCGGGCGGTCGCCGGGCAGATGCGCCAGCAGGCCCGCGTAGCACCACGACAGGCCGATCGCCGGATGCACGCAGAACAGCGGCGGCAACGTGGCCTCGGCGGCGGGGCGGATCGGCAGCAACGGCTGCATCGCGACCGCCAGCACATCCTCGCCGGAAGCCGCCAGCTGCCGGGCGATGCCGGCCGGGGTGGATTCGGCGAACATCAGCTGCACCGGCATCTCGACCCCCGCGGAACGCAGGTGCGCCACCACCTTCGTCGCCAGCAGCGAGTTGCCGCCCAGATCGAAGAACCCGTCGTCGGCGCCGACCTTGTCGACTCCCAGCACCTCGGCGAACGCGTCGCAGACCGCCGTTTCCATCGGTCCCGACGGCGCGCGGTAGCCGTGCTCGGTGGCGAAGACCGGTTCGGGCAGCGCCTTGCGATCCAGCTTGCCCACCGGGTTCAGCGGCACCGACTCCAGCAGCATGATCGATTGCGGCACCATATAACTCGGCACCAGGCCGGCCACATGGGCGCGCAACTGCGCCGGTGTCGGATCGGTGCCGGTGCGCGGCTTCACATACGACACCAGCGCGGTGGCGCCCGCGGCGGTCCGGTGACCGATCGTGGTGGACCACTCGACCTGGGCGTGGCGGTGCAGTGCGGCGTCGATCTCGCCGAGTTCGATGCGGAAGCCGCGAATCTTGACCTGGTGGTCGGTGCGGCCCACGTACTCGAGTTCGAAGCGGCCACCGCGCTGCACCCAGCGCACCAGATCGCCGGTGCGGTACATGCGTTCGCCGGGCTTGCCGAACGGGTTGGCCACGAACCGCCCGGCGCTGAGCCCGGTGCGGTTGTGGTACCCGCGCGCCAGCGCCGGACCCGACAGGTACAGCTCGCCGACGACGCCGGCCGGGGTCGGATGCAGCCGCGGGTCCAGGACCGCCGCGTGCACACCGCGAATCGGTTCGCCGATGGTGATCGGCGCACCCGGCGCGATCGGCGGGGCCATCAGCGTCACGATGGTCGTCTCGGTCGGGCCGTACACGTTGTGCAGGTTCCGGCCGGGCGCCCACCGCGCCACCAGCTCCGGCGGCAGCGCCTCGCCACCGACGAGCACGTGCCGGAACGAGTCGAGTCCGGCCGGGTCCACCGTGCCGAGCGCGGCGGTGGTGATGAACGCGTGGGTGATGTCCTCCTCGGCCAGCAGCCGGGCGAGCTCCGCACCGCCGTAGATCCCGGTCGGGGCGATGACCAGTGTCGCCGCCCCGCCCAGGGCGAACAGCAGATCGAGCATCGCAGCGTCGAAGCTCGGGGTGGCGAAGTGCAGCACCCGGCTGTCGGGCCGCACGTCGAACCGCTCGGCGGTTTCGGCGGCGAAGTTCGACAGACCGCCGTGGGTGACCACCACTCCCTTGGGGGTGCCAGTCGAACCGGAGGTGTAGATGACGTAGGCCGGGTTCTCGATCCGCAACCGGCCCCGCCGCTCCGCCGGGGCGATCGGCGCCTCGGAGGCGCGCAGCACGTGCTCCTGCAGGTCCGGTCCGTCCAGGTCCATCCATTCGGCGCCCGCGGGCATCCGCTCGCGGTGCGCGGCGAGCGTAATGCCCAGGGTGGCACCGGAATCGGTGAGCATGTGGGCGATGCGGTGTTCGGGATAGTTCGGGTCCACCGGCACGAACGCCGCACCGGCCTTGGCCACCGCCAGGGTCGTCGCCACCGACTCCATCGACCGCGGAATACCCACGGCGACAAGCATTTCCGGTCCGACCCCGAGGGAGATCAGCACCCGGGCCAGGCGGTTGGTCCACCGGTCCAGCGCACCGTAGCTGATCTCGGCGTCTTCGGTGCGCAGGGCGATCGCCCGCGGATCGGCGGCGACCGCGGCAGCGAAGACCTCGGGCAGCGTCCCTGGACGGCCGGCGAGCGCACCTCGCACGGGCGCCAGCGTCGACCATTCGGTGGGGTCGAGCAGCTCCAGATCGCCCACCGGCAGTTCCGGGTTCGCGGCCGCCGCCTGCAGCAGCCGGGCGAAGCGGGCGCCGAGGCGAGCAGCGCTGGTGTCGTCGAACAGGTCGCGGGCGAAATTCACCGAGACGGTGATCCCGGCCGGTTCCCGCTGCTCGGTCCACGATTCGGTGAGGGTGAATTGCAGATCGAATTTCGCGATCCCCGGATCGGCGTCGCACGCCTCGATCGTCAGCTCGGGCAGCTCCAGGCTGCGCACCGGCTGATTGCGCACCGACAGCATCACCTGGAACATCGGGTGATGCGCCTGTGAGCGCGCCGGATTGAGCACCTCGACCAGCCGCTCGAACGGCACATCCGCATGCGCGAACGCCTCGAGGTCGGTGTCGCGGACCGCCCGCAGCAGATCCGCGAAGGTCTGTGCGCCGCTGACCGGCGTGCGCAGCACCAGCGTGCCGACGAACATTCCGACCATCGCGTCGAGGGCCTGCTGCCCGCGTCCGGCGATCGGGGTGCCGACGGTGATGTCGTGCTCGGCGCTGATCCGGTGCAGCAGCGAGGCCAGCGCGGCGTGCAGGACCATGAACATGGTGACGCCGTGGCGGGCGGCGACGGCCTGCAGTTCGCGATGGGTGACGGCATCGAGGACGCAGTCCACCGTGCCCCCGCGATAGCTCGGCGTCGCCGGGCGACGCCGGTCGGTGGGCAGCGGCAGCAGTTCGGGAATGCCGCTCAGTGCCTCGCGCCAGTAGTCGAGCTGGCGGCTGATCGGCGATTCCGGATCGTCCTCGGCGCCCAGGGTGTCCTGCAGCCACAGCGTGTAATCGGCGTACTGGACGGGCAACTCGGCCCATTCCGGCGCCGACCCGGACGCATACGACCGGTACGCACCGGCGATATCGGCGGCCAGCGGCTCCAGCGACCAGCCGTCCATCGCGATGTGATGGACCACCAGCACCAGTACGTGATCGTCGGCGGCGATCCGCAGCAGCTGCGCGCGCAGCGGTGCGGTGGAGGCGAGATCGAATCCGGCCGCCGCGAAAGTCCGTACGGCGCCGGTGATTTCGCCCTCGTCGACGTCGACCACCGGTAGCGCCACGGCGGCCTCGCCGGGTGCGAGCACCCGCTGGTAGGGCTCGCCGTCGACCTCCGGGAAGACCGTGCGCAGCGTTTCGTGACGCCGCTGCACCGCATGCAGGGCCGCGTGCAACGCCGCCACATCCAACGCGCCGTGCATGCGCAAAGCGACGGGCACGTTGTAGACGCCGGACAGATCCTCGGCCGAGGAGGCGTTGAACCGGTTGAGGAACCACAGCCTCCGCTGCGCCGCCGAGAGCGGCACCCGGGCGGGGCGCTCGCGCCGCGTCAGAGCGGGGCCGTGGCCGCCGTCGCGGGCGCCGCCGTCGAGCAGGGCGGCGAGTTCGGCGACGGTCGGGGCGCCGAAGACCGAACGCACCTGCACCCGCACCCCGGTGGCATCGCTGAGCCGGGCCACCAATTGCGTTGCCAGCAGCGAGTTTCCGCCGATCTCGAAGAAGTTGTCGTCGGCGCCGACGGATTCGGCGCCGATCAGCTCGGCCATCACGTGCGCGACCAGACGTTCGGTATCGGTGCGCGGTTCCCGCGCCGTGGTGGTGATCTGCTGCGGTTCCGGCAGCGCGTCCCTGTCGAGTTTGCCGACCGGGGTCAGCGGAATCCGCTCCAGCACGGTGACGCTGCTGGGCACCATATGCGCCGGCAGATGCGCGGCCACATGGTCTCGCAACGCCTCCACATCGAGTTCGGCGCCGGGCTCGGCGGGCAGCACATAGGACACGATCCGCGGTGTGCCGGCGATCGTGCGCACCTCGGTGTGGGCGAAGCGCAGCGCCGGGTGCGCGGCCAGCACCTCGGTGATCTCGCCGAGTTCGATGCGGAAACCACGCAGTTTCACCTGGTGATCGCTGCGGCCGAGGTAGACGATCTCGCCGTCGGCGCGCCACCGCACCACATCGCCGGTGCGGTACATGCGCGCGCCGTCCGGTCCGTACGGGTCGGCGACGAATCGCGCCGCGCTGAGGTCGGGGCGCTCGAAGTAGCCGCGCGCGACCGATTGGCCACCGAGATACAACTCGCCCGGGACGCCGACCGGGACGGGCCGCAGCCGCTCGTCGAGCACGACCGCGTGCACCCCGCGCACCAGCGAGCCGATGGTCACCTGGTCACCGATCGCGAGCGGACCCGCGATCGTGACCACGATGGTCGTCTCGGTCGGCCCGTACCCGTTGAACAGCATCCGGCCCGGCGCCCACCGCTCGATCAGATCCGTGCCGAGCGCCTCGCCGCCGACCATGATCGAGCGCAGATGTGGCAGCGGCCAGCGCCGGTGGTCGATGGTGGCCAGTGCGGAGGTGGTCATGAAGGTGTGGCTGATGCGTTCGCGATCCATCAGGGCGGCCAGCTCGTCGCCGCCGTAGATATCGGGCGGGCAGATCACCATGGTGGCGCCCGCGCCGATCGTCAGCAGCAGATCCAGCATCGCCGCATCGAAACTCGGGCTCGCGAAGTGCAGGGTGCGGGCGTCACGGTCGACGCGCATCCGTTCGCGGATCTCGTCGGCGAAATTCGACAGTCCGGCGTGGGTGACGGCCACGCCCTTGGGCTTTCCGGTCGAACCGGAGGTGTAGATCAGGTAGGCCAGATCGGTCGTCCACGCCGTGCGCAGCCGTTCGCCGCCGGTGATCGTGCGCTCGTCCTGGGCGTCGAGTTCGGCGCACAGCACCGGGTCGTCGAGCAGCAACCACTCGGTGGCCGGCCCCGAGCCGTTGCCCGCGGTGGCACGGATCAGCCGATCCCGGTGGGCGGTCACCGACAGTCCGATCGCACATCCGGAATCGGTGAGCATGTGCCGGACGCGGTCGGCCGGATAATTCGGATCGACGGGGACGAACGCGGCACCCGATTTGGTGACGGCCAAGGCGGCGGCCACCGATTCGATCGAGCGGGTCAGCCCGATGGCCACCCGGTCGCCGCTGCCGACGCCGCGAGCGATGAGGGCGCGGGCGAGCCGATTCGAACAGCGCTCCAACTCGGCGTAGCTGAGCTCGTCGTCGCCGCTGCGGATCGCGGTGCGGTGCGGATGCAGGTGCGCGGTGGCGGTGAAGTAGTTCGCCAGGCTGCACTGCGGGGTGGCGGCCGGGCCGCGGCGCGGGGTGAACTCCATGCGTTCGACGTCGGTGCGGGCGTCGATGTCGCGCACCGGAATCCGCGCATCGGCGCTGACCGACTCCAGCACCAGCAGCAGCCGCTCGGCCAGCGTGCGCACCGTGTCCTCGTCGAAAAGTTCCGCGGCGTAGACCATTTCGAGGTCCCGGGTATCGGCGGGCACCCGCAGTTCCAGATCGAACTTGGCCACCGCGATGTCGAGTTCCTCGGCGCGCAACCGCAGGCCGGGCAATTCCAGGGCCGGCGGCGTGGTGTCCTGCACGGTGAGCGCGACCTGCAGCAGCGGCCGCCGTCCGCCGTTGGCGCGGCCGAGTTCCTCGACGATCCGCTCGAACGGCAGTTCCGCGTGCGACATGGCGGAGAGTTCACCGTCGCGGTCGGCGCGCAGCTGATCGGCGAAGGTGTGGTCGGGGTCGACATCCGAACGCAGCATCAGGGTGTTGACGAACATGCCGACCAGGTCGTCGAGGCGGGTGTCGCCCCGCCCGGCCACCGGCGTGCCGATGACGATGTCGCGGCCGCCGGTGACGACGCGCAGCACCACCGCCAGCGCCGAGCGCAACACCATGAACAGGCTCACGCCCTGCGCGCGGGCCAGCTCCTCGAGCCGCTCCCGCAGCTCTTCCGGCATCCGGATCCGCACGGTGCCGGCGCTGTTGGTCGGCTCGGCCGGGCGCGGCCGATCGTAGGGCAGCGGCAGCTCCTCGGGCAGGCCCTCGAGGGTTTCGCGCCAGAACCGCAGCTGCACCGCCGCGGCGCTGGCCGCATCGGATTCGTCGCCGAGGCATTCGCGTTGCCACAGACTGAAATCGGCGTACTGCACCGGCAGCGGCGCCCAGGCGGGAGCCGCCCCGCCGCGGCGCGCGGTGTAGGCAACCATCAGATCGGTGGTGAGCGGTCCCAGCGACCAGCCGTCCGCGGCGATGTGATGGACCACGATGCCCAGCTGATATGTGCGAATCCCGGTGCGCAGCACCGTCATTCGCAACGGAATCTCCCGGGTGAGATCGAATCCGCGCTGGGCGAGGCCGCGCAGCGCCACCCGGGCGCCGTGATCGTCGGTCACGACGGGTTCCAGCACCGGCAGACAGCGGTCGGAGTCGAGGACCAACTGGTACGGACCCGCCTGATCCTCGGGGAAGATCGTGCGCAGCACCTCGTGCCGGTCGACCAGATCGGCCACCGCGGCACGCAGGGCGGGCAGATCCGGATCGCCGTCGATGCGCAACGCGAAAGCGATGTTGTAGGCGCTGGATTCGGGCGCGTAGCGGTTCAGGAACCACATCCGCTGCTGCGGCAGCGACAGCGGAATCCGGCCGGGGCGCGGGTCGTACCGCGTCAGCGCCACCCGGTTGGTGCGCGGCGCGTGTTCCAGGTGCGCCGCGACACCGGCCACGGTGGGCGTTTCGAAAACGGCCCGCACCGGCAGTTCGACGCCGAATTCGGTGTGCAGTGCGGCGGTGAGCCGCGTGGCCAGCAGCGAGTTGCCGCCGGCGTCGAAGAAGCTGTCCTCGGCGCCCGGTACGGCGTGGCCGAGCACCGTGGCGAAGACCTGCGCGACCCGCTGTTCCAGTTCCGACTCCGGCGCCCGGGACGGTCCGGCGGAGGTGAAGACCGGCGCGGGCAGCGCCTTACGGTCGACCTTGCCCGCCGGAGTCACCGGCACCCGGTCCAGCACCGTGATCGCCGCGGGCACCATATAGGCGGGCAGGTGGCGGCGCGCGGTCTCGAGCACCTCGGCCGGATCGATCTCGGTGTCGGCGGCCAGATAGGAGGCCAGCCGGGCGGCACCGTGCTCACCGGTGTGCACGACGGTCATCGCGAACCGCACACCCGGATGCGCACGCAGCACATGGTCGATTTCGCGCAGTTCGATGCGGAAGCCGCGGATCTTCACCTGATCGTCGGCGCGGCCCAGGAAGCGCAGCACACCGTTGCCGTCGGTCGTCACCAGATCGCCGGTGCGGTACATGCGCTCGCCGCGGCGACCGTGCGGATTCGCCGGGAACCGGGCGGCGGTCAGGCCGTGGCGGCCCAGATAGCCGCGCGCCAGGCCGGGTCCGGAGATGTACAACTCCCCCGCGACGCCGGGCGGAACCGGACGCAACCGGTTGTCCAGGATGAACAATCGCATCCCACGCACCGGCTTGCCGATGGGGACGGGACGGCCCGCGACCATCGGATCGCTGGCGGTGGCGGCGACGGTGGCCTCGGAGGGGCCGTACATGTTGTGCATGCGCCGCCCGGCGGTCCAGGTGCGGACCAGATCCTCGGGGCATGCGTCACCGCCGACGATGACGGCCTCGAGATCGTCGAGGCCGTCCGGGGATACGGTCGCCAGCGCGGCCGGGGTGATGAACGCGTGGGTGATCCGCTCGTCGCGCAGCAGCCGCGCGAGCTCGGCGCCACCGTAGAGTCCGGCCGGCGCGACCACGATGGTGGCGCCCGCGGCGAAGCCCAGCAGCAGTTCGAGCACCGAGGCGTCGAACGAGGGCGAGGAGAAGTGCAGCGTGCGCGCCGTGTCGCTGACCCGGAAGAGGTGCATCTGCTCGTGCGCCAGCGAGGCGATACCGCCGTGGGTGACCACGACCGCCTTGGGCCGGCCGGTCGAGCCGGAGGTGTAGATCAGATACGCCGGATGCGAAATACGCAGCGGCAGTGGGCGATCCCGGTTGGTGATCGGCGCGGACGAGACCCGCGCGAGGGCGTCGGTGAGGACGCCCGAATCCATCAGCAGCCAGTCGGCGCCCTGTTTGCGGTGGCGCCCGCGGTGCATCGGCCGCTTCGGCATGGCGGCGTGGCTGCGGGCGTCGGTCACGCCGAGCATCGCACCGGAATCGGCGAGCATGTGCTCGATGCGTTCGGCGGGGTAGCCGGGGTCGACCGGCACATAGGCGGCACCGGTCTTGGCGACCGCCCAGATCGCGGTGATCGAGGCCAGGCTGCGCGGCAGCGCGATCGCGACCACCACCTCGGGGCCGGCACCGTGTTCGATCAGCACCCGGGCCAGCCGGTTGGAGGCCTCGTCGAGCTCCCGGTAGGTGGTGTCGCGGCCCCGGTATCGGACCGCCACCAGCTCCGGGACCCGTTCCGCGGTTTCGTGCAGCAGCCGCGCCAGGCTCAGCGGCGGCACGCCGGGCGCGCCCGCGATCGGCACCAGTTTGCCGACCTCCCGCGCGTCGAGAATCGGCAGATCACCGACCGGGGTCTCCGGCGCGCCGACCGCGGCATCGAGCAGCCGGACGAAACGCCGCGCCACCGACTCGACCGTGGAGTGGTCGAAAACGTCAGCGGCATAACCGAATTCGGCGGTCAGCGGGCCGTCCTCGGCGTCGGCGGCATCGCTGTCGTGGACGATCAGTTGCAGATCGAATTTCGCGACGCCGACATCCATCGGCAGCACCCGCGCGCTGAGACCGGGCAGGTCGACCCGCAGTTCGGGGTTGTTCTCGTAGGAGAGCATCACCTGGAACAGCGGATGCCTGCCCGCGTCGCGAGACGGGTTGACGACCTCGACCAGCCGCTCGAACGGCACATCGGCGTTGGCGAAGGCGTCGAGGTCGGTTTCACGGACGCGGTCGAGCATGCGATCGAATCCGGTGGCGGGGTCCACCTCGGTGCGCAGCACCAGGGTGTTGACGAACATGCCGACCAGGTCGTCGAGCGCCGGATCGGAGCGGCCCGCGATCGGAGTGCCGATGGCGATATCGGCGGTGCCGCACAGGCGTGAGAGCAGGCTCGCCAGGGCGGCATGCATGATCATGAACGTGCTGACGCCGCGCTCGGCAGCCACCGCGGCCACCGCGCGGCGGGTTTCGGCCGGAATCGTGAATTCGACTCGGCCACCGGCGGTGTCGCGCTGACGCGGGCGCGGGCGATCGAGCGGAAGGTCCAGCTGATCGGGGAGGTCGGCCAGGGCGGTGCGCCAGTAGGCCAACTGCCGCGCCAGCGCGCTGGTGGGGTCGGTCTCGTCCCCCAGCAGTTCGCGCTGCCACAGGGCGAAATCGGCGTACTGCACCGGCAGCGGCGCCCACTGCGGTGCCTGCCCCGTGGTCCGCGCGGCGACCGCACCCATCAGATCGCGGGCCAGCGGCGCCACCGACCAGCCGTCACCGCAGATGTGGTGCAGGACCACCAGGAAGATGTGTTCGTCGGGCCCGGTCGCATACAGCGCCACCCGGATCGGCGCCTGACTGCGCAGATCGAAGCCGTATCCGGCGTATTCGGTGGCCAGGGCCAGCGCGTCGGCACCGGTGGTGTCGATAGGCTCGAGGTTCAGCGGGATCTCGGCGGCCGGGTGGATCACCTGGACCGGGCCGGTCGGCGAATCGGGGAAGGTGGTGCGCAGGCTCTCGTGCCGGTCGAGCACATCGAGCAACGCGGCGCGCAGCACCTCGACCTCGAGCGGTCCGCTCAGCTCGACGGCCAGCGGCATGTTGTAGGCGCCGGCGTGTTCGGCGAAGCGGTTGAGGATCCACAGCCGCTGCTGAGCGAGCGAGAGCGGAATGCGTTGCGGCCGTGGGCCGGCCACCAGTTTCGGGGAGGACCGGTCGACGCCGTGCGCGCCGATCCGTTCGGCGAGCTGGGCGACCGTCGGCGACTCGAACAGATCCCGGATGGTCAGTCCGGAACCGAAGGCGGCGTTGATCCGGGCCACGGCCCGGGCGGCCGACAGCGAATTGCCGCCGAGGTCGAAGAAGCTGTCCTCGACGCCGAGGCTCGCACCGCCGAGGACCTCGGTGACGAGGGCGGCCAGTTGACGTTCGGTGGCCGTGCGCGGTTCGACGATGCCGTCGCCACCGCGGCGCGCGGGCGCCTCCGGTGCGGGCAGCGCCTTGCGGTCGATCTTTCCGTTGGTGCTCAACGGCAATTCGTCCAGCACGACGACCACCGTCGGCACCATGTACCCGGGCAGGACGCCGCGCAGGTCGGCGATCAGCGCGGTGCTGTCGACGGTGTGTCCCGGTGCGGCCACCACGTAGCCGACCAGTTCGTCACCGGCCGGGGTGGTGTGGGCGACGCAGACCGCGCGGGCGATCCGCTCGTCGGCCAGCAGCGCCGCCTCGACCTCGCCCAGCTCGATCCGCTGCCCGCGGATCTTCACCTGAAAGTCACTGCGTCCCAGATATTCCAGGGCCGCGGGCAACCGGTCGGCACCGGCGGCGGGCGGGATCGGATCCATCCGCCAGCGCACCAGGTCGCCGGTGCGATACATGCGCGTGCCGGGGGTGAACGGATTGGCCACGAAGCGATCCGCGGTCAGGCCGGGGCGGCCCAGATAGCCGCGGGCCAGCTGCACGCCGGCCAGGTACAGTTCGCCGACCACGCCGGGCGCGACCGGCCGCAAGGTCTCGTCGAGGACGTAGACCTGGGTGTTCCACACCGGCGCGCCGATCGGGATGACGTCGTTCTCCGGCGCGCACGCCCAGTAGGTGACGTCGACGGCCGCCTCGGTGGGCCCGTACAGGTTGTGCAGCTGCGCCCCACCGGCCGATGCCGCCGATCCGGACCGTCGCGCACCGGGAACCGCGGCGTGGAAATCGCGGACGGTCGCGGCCGGCAGCGCCTCACCGCTGCAGAACACCCGGCGCAGTCCGCCGCAGCCGCGCACGTCGGTGTCGGTGACGAAGACCGACAGCATCGACGGCACGAAATGGGCAGTGGTCACGTTCTTTTCGGCGATGATCCGCGCGAGATAGGCCGGATCGCGGTGGCCGTCCGGCGCGGCGATCACCAGCCGCGCGCCGATCTGCAACGGCCAGAAGAACTCCCACACCGACACATCGAAGGTCGCGGGAGTCTTCTGCAGGACGGTGTCGCTGTCGTCGAGTGGATACCGGTGCTGCATCCACGCCAGGCGGTTCACGATGGCGGCGTGGGTGATGCCGACGCCCTTGGGTTTACCGGTCGAGCCGGAGGTGAAGATCACGTAGGCCAGGTGGTCGCGGCGCAGCGGTGCGCGCCGGTCGGCGTCGGTGATCGGCGGTTCGGCGCCGGACTCGTCGGTGCCGAGTTCCTGAACGTCGATCACCGCGACCGATGCGGGGAAGTCCACCTCGTCCCGGGCCGCGGTCAGCACGCACAGCGGCGCGGCCTGTTCGAGGATGTGCGCGGTGCGCTCGGCCGGATGATCGGGATCGATCGGCAGATAGGCCGCCCCCGCACGCACGATCGCGTACATGCCGACCACCAGGTCGAGGCTGCGTCGCATGGCCAGGCCCACGACCGTGTCGGGTCCGGCACCGCGGGCGATCAGCATGCGGGCCAGCCGGTCCGCACGCTGCCGTAGCTGTTCGTAAGTCAGTGTGTCGCCGTCGAATTCGACTGCGATCGCATCCGGCGTCGCCCGCGCCTGCGTGCCGAACAGGTCGGCGAGCGTGCCCGGCCGCTCCGGTACCGCGGTCGCGTTCCACTGCCGCAGCACCTCGTCGCGTTCGGCGTCGGTGATCACCGGCACCGCCGCGACCGGATCGGCCGGATCGGCGGTCACAAAGCGGTTCAGGTAGCCGAGGAACCGCTCGTGGT
The DNA here is from genome assembly GCF_001665865.1 of Nocardia sp. 852002-20019_SCH5090214. Classification (NCBI taxonomy): domain Bacteria; kingdom Bacillati; phylum Actinomycetota; class Actinomycetes; order Mycobacteriales; family Nocardiaceae; genus Nocardia; species Nocardia sp. 852002-20019_SCH5090214. The sequence goes on from NZ_LZMK01000117.1 coordinate 65,025, forward strand.
GGCGCGACAGTTCGGCCGTGCCGTAGAGCTGCGGGTTGGCCTCGAAATCGACGTGGATGCGCCCGCCCTCGCCGTTGTAGAGGTTGATCGACAGATCCTCGACCGGTCCGGTCGACAGCACGTTCAACGAGCCGACGAAGCTGCCGAAGTTCAATTCGCTGTGGAACAGCATGATGTTGACCATCGGCCCGAAGAAGCCGCGGGCATCGCGTGAATAACCGCAGTCGCGTCTGATGTCGTCGTGGCGGTAACGCTGGTGCCGCAGGGCGCCGGTGATCTGCAGTTCGGTGGCCTTGACCACGTCGGAAACCGTGGTGCCGGCATCGAATCGCACCCGGATGGGCACCACGTTCGACACGACACCCGCGGAGCGGCGCAGCGCGACCGTGGTCCGCGCCGACATCGGCAGGCTCAGCACCACATCGGAGGTGCCGGTCACCGCGCGCACGTACCCGGCCAGCGCCGCGACCACCAGCGCGGAGTTCTGCGTAGCGAAAGTGGTTGCGGCGGTATCGAGTTCGGCTTCGGTCTCGGCGTCGAGCACCGCCGCGGCGATGCGCCGGCCGGGATCCGGCGTGGACGAGGCGATCCCCGATGACGACAGGGTCAGCGGCTCGCCCACCCCTGCGAGCTGCTCCCGCCAGTACTCCCGGTCGGCGCGGTAGCGGCTCGACTCCCGGTACTGCGACTCCCCGGCGTAGATCTCGGCCAGCGAAGCGGCCCGCGAGACCGACGGCTCGGTGTGTTTCTCCAGTGCGGTGTAGATCTCGGCGGTACGGGTGAGCGCGTTCATGGCGCCGTAGCCGTCGATGACGATGTGGTGAGCGCGGCAGTACCAGATGTAGTCCTGGTCACCGAGGCGCAGGACGACGTTGATGGTCAACGGCTCGTGTTCGATATCGATCGGGCTGCTGGCGTGCTCGTTCATCCACCGCAGCGCCGCCGCGCGCGGATCGGGTTCCTGGCGCAGGTCTATCCGGGCCCACCCTGGCCGATGCGCCGAATCCACCACCTGCTGCGGCACGCCGTCGATTTCCACGACGCGCAGCTGGCCCACCTGGGATTCCGCGCCGAACCGCTCGATGGAGTAGAGCAGCCGGCCCACGTCGAGATCACCGTGAATTTCCACGTATTGCGCGATGGTCAGTGGCACATCGGGTCGAATCCGCTGCGCGTACCACAGGGCGGTTTGCGCCGGTGACAGAGCGAAGGGTTGTGCTGAAAATTCGCCGGAAGCACATTGGTCGACACGATCGGTGGCCAATGAACCCATCAATCACTCCGTTCTGCCGCTGTATACGCAACTCCCCGGTCCCCGTCCGCGAGCGGAAAAGCGCGCGCCAGCGGGAGGACGTGATCCACGCCCTATGATTCGGAGCCCTATTGCGGCCGGACTGGTAACGATGTCGTGATCTTCGGCCGCGAACACCACAGGCAGATAAAGCAATTGGACAGCTATTTCACCGCAAACAACGGCCTAGCAGCTCAGCGTGCCCGTCAACGGCAGGAGCGACGGCGCGCCGTTTCCGGTGACGCAACCAGCCGGCGAATGCGATCGGACGGCCCACGGAATCGAGGTGTGAGAAATGCCGATTCGCGGGTACCCGTGATGTGTGATTGTCCGCAACAGCTGCGGCGGCCGTCAATCGAATGCCGGATCGCCGGTGACGTCCTCATCGGCACGACGAGTCGAACGCGTCGTTCGCCACCGAGTAGCCGCGACCAGTGCGACGGCCGCAGCAAGGATACACAACATCCGTTCCGGAAGGGGTCCCATCGCGGTCGCGGGTGTCGTTGCGCTGCGCAACGGCAACGTCGCCTCGAGTGCGGCGGGCACGAATTTCTCGGTGTGCTGGCGCACCGTGCCGTCGGCGGTGACGACCGCGCTGACACCGGTGGTCGCGGCGACCACGAGCGCCCGGCCGTGTTCGACGGCCCGCACCCGCGACATGGCCAACTGCTGATAGGTCATATCGCTGTCGCCGAAGGTGGCGTTGTTCGTCGGCACGGTGAGCAACTGCGCGCCGGCGCGCAGTGAATCCTCGAACGCCCGGTCGAAGGCGACCTCGTAGCAGGTCGCCACGCCGATCGCGACCATCGGCCCACCGCCGGCCGGGCGGGCGTGCACGACCCCGTCGCCGTGGCCCGGGACGAAGTAGCCGGCGCGGTCGGCGTAGTCGGAGAAGTGCCGGAAGAAGCCGCGATAGGGCAGGTATTCGCCGAAAGGCTGGATGATCTTCTTGTCGTGGCGCTCCCCCGGCCCGTCGGCGTCCCACACGATCACCGAATTGGTGGTGGTGCGGTCGTCGTTGACGAGGACGGCGCCCACCAGGATCGGGGCGTGGATGTCGCGGGAGGCGGCGGTGATCTCGTCGTAGGCGTCGGAATTGCGCAGCGGGTCGATATCGGAGGAATTCTCCGGCCAGATCACCACATCCGGCTGGGCGGCGGTCCCGGCGGCGACCGCGCGGGCCAGCTCCTCGGTACGGCGAATGTGATTGTCCAGCACGGCCCGGCGCTGGGCGTTGAAGTCCAGGCCCAGCCGCGGCACGCTGCCCTGGATAGCGGCGACCGTGATCGACCGGTCTCCGTCGTCCGGGGCGGGCAGCGCGGTCCGGAGGATCACTCCGGTAATCGGGATAATAGCCACAACCGTTGCGAGAGTGATAATTACGACCGCACGCCGTTGGTATGCCTGCGGGCGCAACCGAAGCAGAAGCGCCGCCAGAACTGTTCCGGTCAGGGCCACCGCGAAGCTCACCACCGGCGCGCCACCGAGCCAGGCCAGCGGCAGGTACCAGCCGTCGGCCTGCCCGAAAGCGAGTCGGCCCCACGGAAATCCACCGAACGGAAAGCTGGAACGTCCCCATTCGGTGAGAGTCCACATCAGCGCGACCCATACCGGCCAGCCCGGCAGGGGGCACACCAGCCGCGACAGCAGCCCGAACAAGCCGACATACACCGCGCATGCTGTCGAGAGCGCCAGCCACGGCATCGGGCCGACGTAGATGCCGGTCCACGGCAGCAACGGCAGGAAGAACGCGAGCCCCGCCAGCAGTCCGTAGCCGAAGCCGCCGCGCAACCTCGCCGCGTCCCGCACCGTCAGGGTGAGGATCGCGATCCCGATCGGCGCGAGATACCAGCAGGTACGCGGCGGAAAGCTCGCGAACACCAACAGCCCGGCGACGACAGCGGCCCCGATCTTCCCCCATACCCGCCACGTCACGCCCAGCACCGCGCCAGCCTACTGGGATAGCGCGCGGTTCCCGCCGGCCGGGGCTCCGCGGCGGCGACACTTTCGCGGAAAGCGCGGTCGGTCTCCGTCGCGTTGTTTCCTCAGGCTGTATAGATCGTCACTCCGTCGCGGACGGTCCGCAGGCAGCGCGGGAGTTCGGCGCCCTCTTCCAAGGACGGAAGGCCGGGGACGCGGGAACGCGGATCGGTGGACCAGCGCTGGACCGTGTCCGATGCCGCGGCGACGACGAGTTCCGCGGCGTCCCACACCGCATAGCTGGCGGGAGCGCCCGGAACCAGGGTTCCGGCGACACCGTCGCGCACACCGCCGGCCCGCCATGCGCCGCGGGTGGCGGCGGCGAAAGCGGCGCGCGGGGAGATGTGGTGGCCCGGGGTGCGGTGGTTCGCGGCCGCGCGGATGGCCTCCCACGGGTTCAGCGCCGTCACCGGGGCATCGGAGCTGATCGCCAGCGAGATACCGGCGGCGGCCATCGCCGCGAACGGGTTGGTGGCCGCGGCGCGTTCGGCGCCCAGCCGGGTGGCGTACATCCCCTCGGCACCACCCCACCCGGCATCGAATCCCGGTTGCACGCTGGCGATCACGCCGAATTCGGCCAGTTTCGCGATCTGGCCGGCATCGAGCAGTTCGGCATGTTCGAGCCGGTGGCCGCGGGTGGCCACCGCCGGTGCGCCGAGTTCGCCGGCGACCCGGGCGAAGCCCTCGACCACCGCATCGATGGCGGCGTCGCCGATGGCGTGGAATCCGGCTTGAATCCCGGCCTCGGTGCAGGCCCGGACATGGGCGGCGATCGCCGCGGCGTCGAGGTAGGAGACACCGGTGGTGTCGCGGTCGGCATAGGGTTCGCGCAGCCAGGCGGTGTGGGAACCGAACGAGCCGTCGACGAACAGGTCGCCGGCCAGCCCGTGTACACCGAGTTCGCCGAGCAGCGCCCGCGCCTCGTCGGCCGAGGTGACGGCCTCACCCCAGTACGCGCGCACCTGCACACCGTGCTCGAATTCCAGCAACTCGCGCACGTCGGTGCGTCCTGCGATCTGGGGGCCCGCACATTCGTGGACGGCGACCACACCGTGCGCGGCCGCGTAATCGAGTGCGGCGGCCCGAGCCCGGTCGCGCTGAGCGCGGTCGAGACCGTCGAGTGCGGCCTCGCGAACGAGGTGATGCGCGTCGGCGCGAAGCGGTGCGCCGGCGGTGTAACCCGCGGCCGCGCGAACGCCGCTCACCGTGTCGAGCAGCGCGGTCGAGGCGACCGCGGAATGGGCGTCCACGCGGGCCAGATAGGCCGGACGGCCGGGCCCGGCGGCGGCATCGATCTCGTCGACGGTGGGCGGGCGGCCCTCGGGCCAGCGGGTTTCGTCCCAGCCGTCGCCGATGATCGTTCCGGTATGGGTGGCAGCGTACTCGCGTACCAGATCCAGGCACTGTGCCAGCGAATTCGCCTGGGACAGGTCCAAACCCGTCAGTTGCAGGCCGAGCGCGGTGACGTGCACGTGCGGATCGACGAAGGCCGGGGCGACGAAAGCGCCGTCCAGATCGACGATTTCGGCGTCGGGGTGCAAAGCGCGGCCGGGGCGCTCGGCGCCCAGCCAGACCACGGTGCCGTCGGTGATTGCCATCGTGGTGGCATCGGGGGAACTGGAACTGTAGATTCGGCCGCCGACCAGCAACTGGGTACTCACGGGTGACCAGTGTGCCGCACGGCCGGCGGCCCGCGATCAGTGCGGGTCGGTCAGCGGGGGTCGATCATGCGCCGCGCGTGACCCTGACCGTCGTCGTAGTACTGCTCGACGACCACACCGTCCACGACCTCTCCGGAGGGTTCCACCACCACGCCGCGATAGCCGGTGGCCATGGTCAGCCGGTCGATGCGCCGCAGCGCCGCGGCCGAGACCAGCGGTCGCAGCAGCGCGCGGGTCGGAAGAAGCAGTAGCAGTCCGAATACCGAGGTGACCAGGCCGGGAACGAACATCAGCAGCGCGCCCACCCCGACCAGCGCGCCGTCGGCGACGGCGGTTCCCGGGGCGATCTCGCCGCGGCGGGCACGACGGAACTGCTGGAAGACCCGGCGGCCCTGGGAACGCACCAGGATCAGCCCGAGCGCGGACCCGGCGATGAGCAGCAGAATGGTCGGCACGGCACCGATGAGGTGGCCGACCACGACCAGCGCCGCGATCTCGACGACGAGATAGAGGGCGAACAACAGGGCGGGCATCGGCGATCCTTTCCACGATCTACCCTGCCCAACGCGCGACGACCCCGTTTTTCTCCCGATTCGGGCATATCGTCGCTCACCCGGTCAGGTACCGGGCGTGACCAGCCCGGTTTCATAGGCCAGCACGACCGCCTGCACCCGGTCGCGCAGTCCCAGTTTGGTCAGCACCCGGCCGACGTGAGTCTTGACCGTGGCTTCCGAGAGATACAGCTCGGCGGCGATCTCGGCGTTGGAGCGCCCGGCGGCGATCTGTTCGAGCACCTCGCGTTCGCGCGCGGTGAGCACGTCGAGCACCGATGGGTCGCGCACGCGGGCGGGGTCGGCGACGATCAGCCGGTTCAGCAGCCGTTTGGTCACCTTCGGCGAGACCACGGCGTCACCGGCCGCGACGCTGCGGATGGCGGAGATCAGATCCTCGGGCGGGGTGTCCTTGAGCAGGAAACCACTGGCGCCGGCCCGCAGGGCGCCGAGTGCGTGTTCGTCGAGATCGAAGGTGGTCATCACCAGAACCCGGCTGCCACACCCGGATTCGAGGATCTGAGCGGTGGCGGCGACGCCGTCGACCACCGGCATCCGCACATCCATCAGCACCACGTCGGGGGCCAGCTCACCGGCCAGGCGCACGGCGGTCGCGCCGTTGTCGGCCTCGGCGACGACGTCGACGTCCGGGTGCGCGCCCAGCACCATCTTGAGTCCGGCACGCATGAGTTCCTGATCGTCGACGACGAGTACGGTGATCGGCACCGCACCAATCTAACCGGGACTCCTCGCCCGGTCAGTCGGGTAGTTCACGCTGCAGGGGAATGGTGGCGCAGACGCGCCAGCCGCCCTCGGGACGTCGTCCCACCGCGAGGGTGCCGCCGAGTACCGCGATCCGCTCCCGCATCCCGACCAGTCCCAGTCCGCTGCCGGCGATGCCGTTGCGCAGCGCGGTGTCGTCCACGACGGGAGCCTGCGTGGCCACGGTGGACCCGGTCGCGGACGGCCCGGCGTCGCCGCGGTCGAGCACCTCGACCAGCACGTCCGCGTCGCGCCGCCGCACCCGCACCCAGGCCTGTGGGTCGGGGCCGGCGTGGCGGAAGGTGTTGGTCAGCGATTCCTGCACGATGCGGTGCATGCCGAGGCTCACCTCGGGGGCGACATCGTCGAGTTCCCCGGTGAGTTCCAGTTCCACGGCCAGCCCGGCGCTGCGCATCATCTCCACCACCTTCGCCAGTCCGGCGGTGCCGTGTTGCGGCAGCTGCTCCGGGGCGTGCTCGGTGCGCAGCAGTTCCACCGTGCGGCGCAGTTCCCGCAGCGCCTCGCGGCCGGTGCCGGCGATGGTGGCCAGCGCCTGTTCGGCGACCTCGGGGTCGCGGCGCAGCGCGTATTTCGCCCCGTCGGCCTGCACGATGATGACGCTGACCGCGTGGGCGACCACATCGTGGAGTTCGCGGGCGATGCGGGTGCGTTCGGCCGAGACCGCGTCGTGGGCGCTGCGTTCGCGGTCGTAGTCGGCGACGGCGAGCCGGGCCGCGACCTCGGCGTCGTAGGCGTGGCGGGCGCCGAGGAATTCCGCGAGGGTCCAGCACAGCGCGTAGAACATGATCAGGAAGCCGATGACGATCGGCACCGACTGGTCGACCACGGCCAGCGAGAACGCTCCGTCCACGGCGAGGCCGACCAGATACAGCAAACCCTCGCGCCGGCCCACGTACGCGACGAGGGTGTAGAGCGCGACGCCGACCGCCAGCAGCGCCGGCGGCTGCAGATCCTCGTGCAGGACCACGCTCACCGCGCTGGTGGTGATCGACAGCACCAGCAGGGCGACCGCACTGGCCCGCGGATAGCTGCGCCGCCAGATCACCGGCACCGGAACCAGCAGCCCGAGGATCAGATAGACGATCGCATGATCCTTGCCGCCGAGCGTGAGCAGATCCAACAGCACCAGTGCGGCCGCGAGGATGGAATCGGCGACCATGGGTTTGCCACGGAGCCACAGACTGAATCGGCGCACTCGCTCAGCCTAGGTGGCCGCCACCTCGACACCGCGCGCCACGATTTGCCGCACGTCGCCGACTCTGATTGGGTCGCCGCCGTGGGTATGGCCGAGTGGGCGGTGCTGCTGCCCGCGGCCACGGCCGCAGGATGGGTGGACGCGGTGGTGGGCGGTGGCGGATTGATCATTCTGCCGACACTGCTACTGGTGGCGCCGACGCTGCCCCCGCAGACCGCGCTGGGCACGAACAAGATCGCCGCATTCGCCGGAACCAGTGCCGCAGCGCTGACTTTCGCGCGCCGGGTGCCGATGCGATGGCCGCTCATGCTGTCGGGTGCGGCGATCGCGGCGTGCGCGGCGGCCGCCGGTTCGGCCGCGGTGGCCCTGATCGACCGGCGCTATTTCATCCCGATCGTGATGACGGTGCTGATCGGTGTCGCGATCGTGGTGGCGACGCGGCCCTCGATCGGGGTGACGATGGCGACCCACCCGCCGACCCGGCGCCGCACGATCCTGGTGGTGGGCCTGTCGGCCGGGCTGATCGGCGGCTACGACGGGCTGGTCGGCCCCGGTACCGGCACCTTCCTGATCATCTCCTTCGCCACCCTGCTCGGTACCGAGTTCGTGCGCGCCGCGGCCATGGCGAAGGTGATCAACTGCGGATCCAATCTCGGCGCGCTGATCCTGCTCGCCGCCACCGGGCACATCATCTGGTCGGTGGGCCTGGGCATGGCGGTGGCGAATATCGCGGGCTCCGTGGTGGGTTCGCGGATGGCGATCGCGCGCGGGGCCGGGTTCGTGCGCGCGGTGCTGCTGATCGTGGTGACCGCGATGGTGGTGCGCCTGGGCTGGCAGCAGTTCGGCTGAGCGGCGCTCAGCAGCGCGCCTCCGCGGTCAGATGCCGGCCGGCCGAGAGCCAGGGCGCCAGCACCCGCGAGGTGGTCTCGCGGATGGTGCGATGCAGCCGTTCCCCGTCCTCGATCGCGTGGCGGCCGGAGAACAGCACGGTCAGCGCACCCGACACCGCCCCGACGACGGCGCCGACCAGCGCGGCCGCGCCGACCTCGTCCAATTCGTCGGGGAAGGCGTCGCGCAGCCGCCGCGCGATCTCCTGCTGCGCGGCCAGCTGGGCGTGCGCGGCCCGGCCGCTGACAGCGGGGACGGTGCGCGAGACCTGGGCGCGCAACACGGCGATGCGGGCCGCCAGATCGTCGCCGAGGTGATCACCGGGATTGTCCCCGGCCGCCCGAAGCGCGCGCAGCAGCACCTCGACGGGTCGTTCGTCGGCACGACGGCTCGCGATCGCGGCCACCGCCGCGGTGACGCGTTCATCGGGCTCGGGGAAGAGCAGTTCCTCTTTGCTCTCGAAGTAGTTGAAGAACGTCCTCGTACCCACCTCGGCGGTCGCGGCGATATCGGCGACGGTGGTCGCCTCGTAGCCGCGGGATTCGAACAGATCGGCGGCAGCCTCGAGGAGGGCGCGGCGGGTGCGTTCCCGCTTACGGTCACGGAGTGCGGATGGCGGCACGCGGGCAGACAGTACGCCATCGGCGCCGCAACCTGCGGCAGGCTGCGCGTTTCGCGCGCGTTTCAGTCCGTGCCACACCGCATTTCGTGCATGTTTGCATCGTCTGCAATCATGCACGGCGTGTCGCGTTGGGTCCCAGAGTGTTTCGCCGCACCCGTCGGCCGATCCGGTGGCCCGGCCGGCGTTCAGCAATTAGCGTAGGCCGGGTGAGCATCGCATCTGCGGCCGTGGACGACCAGTTCCGCGCGCTGCCGCTGGCCGCCCTGACCGATGCGGCGTTGACGGCGGCGCGCGCGGCCGGCGCCGAGTACGCCGATCTGCGGGTGCATCGGCTGCTGACGCAATCGATCCGGTTGCGCGACGGCCGCGTCGAATCCATCGACAATGCCGACGACCTGGGCTTCGCGGTCCGCGTGATCGTCGACGGCACCTGGGGTTTCGCGTCGCACTGCGAACTGACACCCGCGACCGCCGTGGCGGTGGCCCAGCGCGCGGTCACCGTCGCGGCGACGCTGCGGGCGCTCAACCGCGAGCGGGTCGAACTCGCCGGCGAACCGGTCTATCGCGACGCGACCTGGGTCTCGCCCTACCAGGTGGACCCGTTCACCGTGCCCACGCCGGAGAAGGTCGCGCTGCTGCAGGACTATTCGCAGCGCCTGTCCTCGGCCGCGGGCATCGATCACGTGACGGCATCGGTGCTGCAGGTCAAGGAGCAGACCTACTACGCCGACACCGCGGGTTCCACGATCACCCAGCAGCGGGTGCGACTGCATCCGCAACTCGAGGCGATCACCGTCGTCGCCGCGACGGGGGGTTTCGAGACCATGCGGACCCTCGCCGCGCCGGCCGGGCGCGGCTGGGAGTACGTCACCGGTGCCGACGGCGTCTGGGACTGGAACCAGGAACTGGCACGGATGCCGCAGTGGCTGGCCGAGAAGGTCGCCGCGCCGTCGGTGACGCCGGGCCCCACCGACCTGGTGATCGACCCGACCAATCTGTGGCTGACGATTCACGAATCCATCGGCCACGCCACCGAATACGATCGCGCGATCGGCTACGAATCGGCCTACGCCGGAACCTCCTTCGCCACTCCCGACAAGCTCGGGACGCTGCGCTACGGCACCCCGATCATGCACGTCACCGGCGATCGGACTCAGGAGTACGGCCTCGCGACGGTCGGCTACGACGACGAGGGGGTGGCCGGGCAGCGCTGGGATCTGGTGCGCGACGGCATCCTGGTCGGCTATCAGCTCGACCGGGTCTTCGCGCCTCGTCTCGGGGTGCCCCGGTCCAACGGGTGCTCCTACGCCGATTCCGCCCATCACGTGCCCATCCAGCGCATGGCCAACGTGTCGCTGCAGCCCGATCCGGAGTCCGATACCAGCACCGCCGAGCTGATCTCGCGGGTCGAGGACGGGATCTACATCGTCGGCGACCGGTCCTGGTCGATCGACATGCAGCGCTACAACTTCCAGTTCACCGGGCAGCGCTTCTTCCGGATCCGCAACGGGGAGTTGGCCGGTCAGCTGCGCGACGTCGCCTACCAGGCCACCACCACCGACTTCTGGGGCGCGATGGAAGCCGTCGGCGGCCCGTCGACCTGGGTCCTCGGCGGGGCGTTCAACTGCGGTAAGGCCCAGCCCGGCCAGGTCGCGGCGGTATCGCACGGATGTCCATCGGTGCTGGTGCGCGGGGTGAACATCCTCAACACCCGCCAGGAGGCGGGGTGAGTAACCCTCGCGCAGCCACTCGCCGCGCCGACCGGGTGCGGGTGTCCCGCCACACAGGAGGCGGGGTAATGGCCACGATTCGGAATTGGCACACAACGCGGGAGGCCGGTCGGTGACGATGATGCACGGCGCGGAGGTCGTGGAGCGGGCGCTGGCCGTCGCGCGCGCGGACGAGACGATCGTCATCGTCACCGACGCGTCCGAGGCCTCGCTGCGCTGGGCCGGCAATTCCATGACCACCAACGGGTCGTCGGTGTCACGATCCTGGGCGGTGGTGTCGATCCTGCGCGAGGGCCCACGCTCGGCGCGGGTGGGCAGTGTCGGTTCCACGAGCGTGGATCCGGCCGAGATCGAGGCCGTGGTGCGCAGCGCCGAAGAGGCGGCTCGCACGGCCGAGCCCGCCGCGGACGCCATGCCGCTGCTGGACCCGGAAACCACGGGCGCACACCCGGATTCGGAGTGGGCGGGCCCCGTGCGCGAGACCGGCATCGAGGTATTCACCGGACTCGCCGGTGAGCTCGCGGTCGGGTTCGCCGGCGCCGACCGGCTCTACGGTTTCGCCCACCATCAGCTGCACACCACCTGGCTGGGCACCTCCACCGGCATCCGCCGCCGGTGGACCGAGCCCACCGGATCCATCGAGATCAACGGCAAACGCGGCGGGGACGGCGATCCCGCGAGCGCCTGGGTGGGCGCGCCGACCGCCGACTTCACCGATATCGGCGTCACCGCACTGCTGGCCGAGCTGAGCCGGCGCCTGGACTGGTGTGCCCGCCGGGTCGAGCTGCCGGCCGGTCGCTATCCCACCCTGCTGCCGCCCTCGGCGGTCGCCGACCTGCTGATTCCGATGCTGTGGTCGATGGACGGACGCGGCGCCCACGAGGGGCACACCGCATTCGCCCGGGCCGGCGGCACCCGCATCGGGGAGCGGCTCACCGACCTGCCGCTGACGTTGTACTCGGATCCGACTGCCGCGGGTTTGGAGTACCGGCCGTTCGTCGCGACCGCCGCCTCATCGGAGACCTCCTCGATCTTCGACAACGGTCTCTCGGCCGGTCGCGTGGACTGGCTGCGCGAGGGAGTGATCGAGTCGCTGATCTATCCGCGCGCAGTGGCCGCGCAGTACGACGCTCCGGTCACGGTGGCCGGTGAGAATCTGCTGCTGAGCGGCGGGACGGACACCACTCTCGAGCAGATGATCGCCACCACCGAGCGTGGCCTGTTGCTGACCTGTCTGTGGTACATCCGCGAGGTCGATCCGGCCACGCTGTTGCAGACCGGCCTGACTCGCGACGGCGTGTACCTGGTGGAGGACGGCGCGGTCACCGCCGCGGTCAACAACTTCCGCTTCAACGAGAGCCCGCTGGATCTGCTGCGCCGCGCTACCGAGGTCGGCGCCACCGAGATCACGCTGCCGCGCGAATGGAAGGACTGGTTCACCCGCACGGCCATGCCGCCGATGCGGATCCCCGACTTCCACATGTCCTCGGTCAGCCAGGCCACCTGAGCGCGGTCACCCGCACTCAGCGCATCGATCGCGGCCGCAGCCGCACGACGACCGTGCCGCGGCCGAGGGCGGCGCGCAGCTGTTCCCGGTCGACGTTGCCGTCGGCATCGAGGCTGATACCGGCGAAGCGGCCGTGCGTCGGATTCTGGGTGAGGATGATGCGGTAGGGCTCGGCGATCTCCTCTTCACCGGAGATCACCTCCCAGTCCGCGAGCCGCTCCCGGCCGCGCCAGGTGATCCGCACCGGTTCGCCCGGCCGCAGATTGCGCCGCCAGCCCGCCGCGGTGCCGACCAGCAGTGCGCCGTCGGATTCGGCGTAGCCGACCGGATTCGCGTAGACGCGGCCGGTTTTGCGCCCGACCACGGTGACGATCATCAATTTCGCGCTGAGCAGGCGATGCAGCGGCGACCGCAACAGGGCGCGCATGCCGGCGTCGACCGCCGTCTGCATGCGCAACCGGCCCCGGCCCGCCGATTCGCGGGCGGTTCCGGCTGATGGGGGTGTGCTGGGAGTGGACATGTCGACAGCTCCGATCAGTATTTTCGAGTGCCTACTCAGAAAATACGACGGGTTGCGGCATACTGCAAGGGCACGAACCGATCGGAAGGGACACGCGGTGCCGCGCCAGCACGCCCAGAACACCGAACCGCCCGCACGCACCCGGGGGCGGCCGCGCAGCGGAGTGCGGGAGGCCGTCATCGTGGCCGCACAGGACGTCCTCACCGGTTCCGGGGTCGCCCGGCTCACCACCAAGGAAGTCGCCACTCGCGCAGGCGTCGCCGAGTCGAGCATCTTCTATCACTTCGGCGATCGCACCGGCCTGCTCCAAGCGGTGATCCAGCATCACCTGCGGCCGCTGAAGGATATGCTCGCCGATTCGTCCCGTTCCGCGGACGCGGCCGAATCCGCCGATCTGCGAAGCGATCTCGTACACCTGGTGGCCGTGCTGGAGGACTTCTTCCGTGCCGCGCTACCGGTCATGGCGGCAATCGACTCCGACGCCGAATTGCGCGCGGTGTACTCGGAACGCAGTCGCGACTTCGATCTGGGCCCGCATCGCGCCCTGGACGTGGTGATCGGACACCTGTCGGCCCGCCACCACATCGTCACCGAACCACGCACCGCCGCATTACTGCTCGTGGGCGCGGCCCACCAGCGAGCACTCCAGTCGCGAATGAGCCCGCCGGAGGCACGGGCCGCACTCCCCTCCCCGGATGAGATAGCCGACGCGACCCTTCCCCTGTTCCGCGCGGAAAACTCCTAGTTACGGTCAGGCCGAGGCGCTGAGGCGCGCGGACTGCCACACCTCGGCCAACTCCTGCAGCGGAATTCCGAGCGCCCCGGAGAGTCCGACGACGGTGCCGAATGCCGGGCTGGGCAGCCGGCCGGATTCGATCTTACGCAGCGTTTCCGGTGAGATGCCGGCCGCGCGGGCGATCTCCGCGGGGTCCCGATCGCCCCGGACCGCACGTAGATGCGCGCCCAGGCGGCGACCGGCCTCTACCTGGGCCGGGGTCAGCGGAAGTCGAACCATGCCCCCAAGCATAGAGCTGGTATTCAAATACCGCTACGGTTAGAGTCGGTATATAAATACCGATACCAGGGAGGTTTCGTGGTCGAACTGAAGACAGCCGCCGAGATCGAGCGGATGGGCGTGGCCGGACGCTTCGTCGCCGAGGTGCTCGCGGAGCTGCGGGAGCGGGCCGAGGTCGGGGTGAATCTGCTCGATCTGGAAAAGTATGTGCGGCAGCGCATCCGGGAACGAGGGGCGGTGTCGTGCTATTGGGACTACGCGCCTTCGTTCGGGCGCGGCCCGTTCCGCAACACCGTCTGCCTGTCGGTCAACGACGCGGTTCTGCACGGACTCCCCTACGACTACCGGTTGCGCGACGGTGATGTGCTGACCATGGATCTGGCGGTCTCGGTCGACGGCTGGGTCGCCGACGCCGCGGTCAGCACCATCGTCGGCGCCGCCGATCCCGAGGACGCCCGGCTGGTGGCCGCGACCGAGGAGGCCTTGGCCGCCGCCGTCGAGGTCGCCCGGCCGGGAGGGCGGCTCGGCGACATCTCCGCGGCCATCGCGGGCGTCGCGCGGCGGCACGGCTACCCCGTCAACACCGAATTCGGCGGCCACGGGCTCGGCCGCACCATGCATGAGGATCCGCACGTTCCGAACGCCGGTCGCGCCGGGCGCGGCATGCGGCTCGTCCCCGGCCTGACCATCGCGATCGAACCCTGGTTCGCCCGCACCACCGATCGCATCATCACCGATCCGGACGGATGGACGATCCGTTCCGCCGACGGCTCGCGCACCGCACATTCCGAACACACCGTCGCCATCACCGACGCGGGCCCCCGAATCCTCACCCACACGGCATGATCACCCCTGGGCCATGCCGATCAGGCAGTGTCGTTCGGAGCAGGATCGGGGAACGAAGGTCGGTGACGCTCCGCCGCCGCCTCCGGGCTCGACCGATTAGGCTCGGCAGTCGTGGACAATCCTTTCGGCCCCGCCGGTACCGCGAACTACGTTCTGCTCACCACCTACAAGAAGGACGGCACGCCGGTCGGGGCCCCGGTCTGGGTGGCTCCCGACGGCGACCGGCTGGTGGTCTGGACCAATCCGAAGAGCTGGAAGGTGAAACGGCTGCACCGCAACGCCGCGGTGACGGTCCAGGCCTGCGACGCCCGCGGCCGCACGTCCGGATCGCCGGTGAGCGCCGGGACGGCGCGCGTCCTCGATGGCGACGGGACCGAACGGGTCCGCGATCTCATCGCCCACAAATACGGCGTGATCGGCACCCTGCTGATCCGCGGCCACAAGTTGATCTTCGGCAAGGATCGCTCGGTCGGGCTGGCGATCACCGCCCAACCGGCGGGGCAGTGACCACCGCCGATCGAGTGAGATCGTCTCGGATCAGGCTGGGGCAGCGGCGATTTCGATGCCGATCGTGCCCTTGCGGCCGCGCCGCAGCACGCTGCCGGTGACGATCAGCCAACCCATGAGCGAATACTTGCGCTTGATCAGCTGCCGGGTCCGGTCGCTGCCCTCCTCGTCGAGCACCCGGGCGGTGCCGCGCACGATCTCCCCGTGCGGCTTACCCGACACGCTGCAGGGCTGCAAGGTGACGTCCGGATTGCGCCGCACCCGCTTGACCTTCCAGGCCGCGGTCTCGGTCCAGACGTACAACTTCGCATCGTCGAGCGCCGCCCACACCGGGGTCGCGACCGGTGTGCCGTCCTTCTTGTAGGTGGTGAGCAG
>NZ_LZMK01000118.1:0-10914 GCF_001665865.1 Nocardia sp. 852002-20019_SCH5090214
CTTCGACCCCACCCAAGCCAGCGGACTCTGGTACCTCCGCTCCGCACTCGTCGCCCGCACCTACACCACCGCATGAGGCCCTACCGGAAGAGGCATCGGTCGCCGCACCGCAGCGGCGGTCAGTGGGCAGGGTGTCTGCGTATTTCGGCGACGTAGGCGCGGGAGACGGTGCAGGTCAGCAGATCCAGCATGTCGACCAGGAAGCTGCGATCGGCCACCGGATCGGTGGTTCCTTTACCACCGGCCGGATCGATGCGATCAAGGGTCAGTTTCACTCCGTCGTGAATCGCGTGCTGCACCATATCGATCGGTACGCCGTCGCGCGCCCACACCGCCGCGGCGTGTTCGAGTCGCCGCAGCGCCCGCGCCGCCCCGGTGGGCGCATCGCCGAGCAGGATGAGCGCCAGTTCGAATCCCATCCGCATGACTATCGCGGGATCGGAATGCGTTGCACTCCTGGCATTTCCGGAATCGAATCCATCGCCCTCCGCGGATTCCGCATCCCAGGAGTCGTAGGCCGGCATCGCGCTCCTTCCGTGCGCCCGATCCCCATCGCACTGACGAAGGTAACGGTGACGCGCGGTGATTACGAGCAGTCGGCGCGGGTTGGCCCAAACATCCGAACCACAGGGGTCCGCGGTTGTGAGATCTCCCAATCGTCGCCCGAATTCGGGTCATCCGTCCGCAATTCGGACGGCCCAGTCCGGCATACGAGAACCGTCGGCTGATTCCGGGAGATCCGCGGATATTCGCGACTCCGGCCGCACTCGGCTGTCGCCGAAACCGTGATAGCCTGAACGTGATACATGCTAGCGTGATTATCACGCGAAGGAAAGCGATTGGGGCGGAAGAGATTTCGTCGGGCGTATGATCATCACGCAGCAGTGCCTCGTTTCGTCGACCTCCCGGGCCGCGCGCCGCGCCGATACGCTGGCACCCATGGGAGCCCGATTACGTACCGCGCGAAAATTGCTGCTGGGCCGCGAGATCGAACATATGATCAGCACCGCGGGGGTGAATCAGGCGGAGGCCGCACGGATCATCGATACCAGCCAGAGCCGGATCGCGATGTTGATCAACGGCGCCAGCTCGATCACCGTCGGCGATCTCGAACGCCTCGCGGTCGCATTGGGTTTCACCGACCCCGGGTATCTCGACAGCCTCGAGGCGTTACGCCGGGACAACCACAAACGCGGTTTCTGGAATACCGGTCACCGCCGCGCCTACCTCGAGGAATTGCGTCTGCTGGTGGACCTCGAGGCCCACGCCAGTCTGCTGCGGGCCACCGAGGCCGAGATCGTGCCCGGACTGATCCAATGCGAGCCCTATATCCGGGCCCTGCACGAACCCCCGCACGACGCGCAGACCGCGTCCGCCGATCCCTGTGCGGTCACCGTGGAGGATTCCGTACGCGCGCGACTGGCCCGCCAGGACGTCCTCACCGGTCCCGCCGCGCCGCGTTTCCACGCCGTGCTCTCGGAATCGTGCCTGCGCCGCGAATACGGCGGCCGCGCGGTGATGGCCGAACAACTGGAATACCTGCTCGAACTGTCGCATCGGCCCAACATCATCCTGCAGGTGCTGCCGTTCACCGTCCCCACCCGCGGCGCGGGGATGGAGGACCGCTTCACGCTGGTGCGGGTCCCCTCCCCCGGCGCGGCGGGCGACCTGGACATGGCGATCGTGGAGAGCCAGGGCGACATTCGCTATATCGACGACAAGCCCGCGGTACGCGCCCGGGAGACCGTCTGGGACCGATTATCCGCGGCCGCAGCGGATCCCGATCGGTCGCGAGCGTTCATCGACCGGATCGCGCGTTCGTTCCGACGCGAGAGCGTCACCGGGACGTGACCCACCGTCCGTAATCTGCAAAGCCTAAGGAGTGCCGGGCAGCTATGAGCGACAACGACTTTCCCTCACGCGACATCGACACGAGCCGGCCCTCGGCGGCGCGCATGTACCACTACTATCTGTCGGGACAGGCGCTGTTCGACGTCGACAAGGTCTTCGGTGAGCGCGTGTTCGCGCTGTTCCCCCACGCCGATGCCTGGGCACGGCACAATCGCGAATTCCTGTGCCGCGCAGTCGATTTCATGGCCACGCTCGGCATCCGGCAGTTCCTCGACATCGGCGCCGGCCTGCCGACGGCGGGCAACACCCACGAGATCGCGCGGGCCCACGAGTCGCGGACCCGGGTCGTGTACGTGGACAACAACACCGAGGCGGTGGCGCGCTGGCACGATCTGCTGCACCGTACCGACACTCTCGCCACCACCGCGGTCATCGATGCCGATCTGCGGTGTCCCGACGATATTTTCGACCATCCCGAGACCCGGCGCCTCATCGATCCGGATCAGCCGCTCGGATTGCTCATCGTCGGCGTCTGGCCGTTCGTGCCGGACAGCGACCGCCCGTACCGGCTGATGGCCCAGCTGCGAGATCGGCTCCCGCGCGGCAGCTGTGTGGCGATGAGCCATGCCGGTCTCGACGACGCGTCCGAGGATGTCCAACGCGGAATGGCCGCGGCGGCAGAGCTCTACAAGCAGACCTCGGATCCGTTGACCCTGCGCCGCCGTGACGATTTCGCCGCCTTCTACGACGGCCTCGAACTCCTGAATCCCGGGATCGTGCACGCCCCCGATTGGCGGCCCTCTGCACCGGTGGACATAACGGATCCGGCACGGCCGTGTAATTTCGCGGCCGTCGGCTACAAGCCTTAGCCGGCACGGTCGGCGCGGCGGTCCGCGCATCGGTGCGCCGGCAGCTTTACTCCGTAGAAAGGGCATCCGATGACGCGGCCACCGACCTTCACCGTAGGTGAATTCCGAAAAGCCTCAGCCAGTTCCCCGCACCAGAACTGCGTGCGCGTCGCACGCAAACACGGATGGACCGCCGTCTGGGACGACAAGTGCGCTACTGCCGCCACCACCGCCGCCACGGCCGTGGGCAGCACCGAGATGCTGCTGGTCACCGACGAACAGTTCGACAAATACCAGGCGGGTATCCGCGCCGGGCGCACCGAGCGATTACCGATCACGCAGTTGCGGCGCCCCGACGGACGCTATGTGCTGCGCACCGAAACCGGCCGTCGCGCAACGGATGTGGAGCTCGTCTTCGATCGAGCCGAGCTCGACGCCTTCCACCACGGTGTGCGGACCCACGAATTCGATCTGCACAGATTCACCGCACCGGCACTCGACGGTGCCGAATACGACACTCGCGCAAGCAGTCTCACGGCTCGAATACCGGCCTAGCGGCTCCCGCACGTCTCCGGTGCCCGCCCGCGCGGGCACCAACTCCCCTCGAAAACCTCTGCGCCGCAGAGTGTCCGGATCAGTCCGAGCCCGCGGCGGTGTCGTCGTCCAGCTGCACCTGTACCCGCACCCGGCCCTTCTCGTCACGCGTCGCCACGGCGTGGCCGCGCCGGTCGCCACCGTCCAGATGCAGCGTGATGGGGCCGCCCTCACCGGTGAAGTTGCGCCACCAGCTCTTGCGATCGGGCATAGCGACGCCGATGAGGATGGAATCGCCGGAACGCCGATAGTTCACCGGTGTGCTGAACGTCTTACCCGACTTTCGCCCGACATAGCTGATCTCGACGAACCCCTTCCGCATCAGCGGGCCGAGAACCGGCGCCTCCGTGAGCGTGAGTACCACCGAATTGAAGCCGCGCACGGCCGATTTGACGTCCACCTGTTGCCTCCTGACTGGGCGATCGAAAGATGTCACTCTACCGGCGTCCGATGACATCGCCAGGCGAGCGACGACGTTCAGCCCAGGTCCGGCCCGGACCGGATCTCGGCCCCGAGCGGGTGTCCGGCACGCCGCGGCGATCGGCCGACCGCCCGGCATCCCGCCGCACCTCGTCCGCCCGCGGAGGCGTCCGCGACCCGGTCGATGGTCCGATCCGGTCCGCGCACGGGCGGCTCCCGCGTCGGCTCCGGCAGGACACCGGCCAGCCCGGCGCCGATTCCGAGTGCCGGCCCGGCGACCGCGCCCGGTGCGAAGGCGGCGACCACCGCACGACGCCGAGCGGGCCACGGCGACGTCGCGCGCACCATCGCCCACCAGACCCGGATGCCGTCCGCGGTCGCGTCGCAGAGGCGCAGATACGGCACCGCGGCGTAACCGGCGGCGAGGATCAGGACCGCACCGGCGGCGCAGTCGAGCAGATAGTGGTTCGCGGTCCCGATCACCACCAGCGTGATGAGAATCGGATAGCCGGCACCGGCCCAGCGTGCGAGCGGAGTCCGGCCGAAGCGGTACAGCATCAGCCCGCACCACAGCGCCCAGCCGACGTGCAGACTCGGCATCGCGGCGAAATCGTTGGTGAGCGAATCCAATCCGCGCGGCGTGCCGGCATCACCCTGCCACCAGCCCACCGAGGCGTGCAGTGCCATCACGTCGATGAAACCGTGGGAATCTTCCAGCAGTCGCGGCGGCGCGGTGGGCAATGCCACGAATCCGATCAGGCCCGCGACGGTCGCGATGCCCAGCTGGGTGCGAGCCGCCCGGTACTGCTCGCGGTGCGCCCACCACATCCAGATCAGGATCGCCGGAGTCACGACGTAGTGCAGCGTGGCGTAGGCGAAGTCGGCCGGAATCGCGAGCCAGGCGTGGCCGACGAAGATCCGGTTCAGCCACAGTTCGGGGTCCAGCCGCAGCCAGTCCTCGATCCGCAGCAGCGCGTGCGCGTCGTGACGGGCGTGGTCGATACCGCTGCCGACCAGCAGCCGGGCGCCGTCATAGGCGAAATACACCACGACGACCAGCACCACTTCCCGAAACCAGCCCCCGGCTCGCGCCGGAATCTGTGCGAGCGGACCCGAGATGGTTGTTGCAGCCACGACCCGACCTCCACGACGAGGGCTGACGTACAACGTACGGTACGTCGTACGTGCATACTACAATGGCGGCGAGACCGGATTACATCCCGACCGGAGACAGTGCCGTGACATCTGAGCCCGCCCGACGAACCCGAACCGGGGGCGGCCGCCGCCGAGTACCGCGCCATACGCTCAGCGCCGAGGCGATCGTGGACGCCGCGCTGCGCATGCTCGACGACACCGACTGCGAGGGCATCTCCATGCGCGCCCTCGCCGCGGAACTGGGCGTCGGCACGATGACGCTCTACACCTACTTCCGCAGCAAAGACGAACTGCTGCAGGCCGCGCGCGATCAGGTGCTCGACAGCTTCCATCCGCCGGACGTCTCCGGCGACTGGGCCGATCGGGTACGGGCGTGCTGCCAGGCGCTGTACCGGCTGCTCGTGGAACGCCCGGCGGTGCTTCGGGTACTCGCCGTGAAGCCCGACGGCGACGGCGATTTCGCCGATACCGCAACCGCCGCACTGGAATTGGTGCTCTCCCAGTTACGGGCCGCCGGTCTCGGCCGACAGGAGACCGCGCGCGGATACGTGGTGCTGTTGCAATACACCTTCGGCTCGGCGCTGCGTCATGTGTTCGCCCCGGCGCGCCGCAACGGTGAGAACATCCCCAGCCGCCTGCAGATGCTGGATCCGGTGGCCCATCCGACGATCACCGATCTGATGCCCGAACTGGTGATCACACACGGCGGCGGCGAGGAGCAGTATCTGTTCGGCCTGGATCTGATTCTCGACGGGTTGCGCAAGGCGGCCGCGGCACAGCACTAGTCGGGCGCAGTACTAGTCGATCGACAGGCGCAGGGCCAGGTCGATGATCACCGCCTCACGCGGTGCCACGACGTCGCGGCGAGGTTCGTTCACCCACAGCACCGTCTGGCCGGCGCCGTCGAAGCGGGGCAACGCCACGCAGCGCCGCGGCCCGACCACCACGACACGGTGCAGACGCAGCAGATGCAGCAGCGCCAGCGGTGGATCGGGGGCGGGTGCGGTGACGACGAAAGCCAGGCGCCGCGACCGCGGATGCCCGAGCACCGGACCGCAGATCGGCAGTGCGGCGATCATCCTGTGTCCCAGTCGGTTCGGCAGAGCGATCAGGCCGAACCGGCCACCGGTCACCAGATGCGGCCGGGGGCCGATCATCGTGACCGGCAGTCCGCGGCCGGCATACGCCGCGCGGATGCTGTCCGGGTCGTGGACGCCGGCGAACATCATGGGCCCTGCCCGTTGCCTCGCGCCACCTCACCCGTCTCCCTTGCCGGCTCCTCACCTCAACAGCCGCGACGTGGCCGGATCAGGGCCGAAAGTCCCCGCCATCGGGGACCTTGGTCATCGATCCGGGATTTGTAGGATTGCCGGAAAGTAGCAGGAGCTGCTTCGGCAATCGGGAGGCCCGATGATCGACCGGAACCGGACGGCGACACCCGTACGCGGCCGCTGGGGCATGCTGGCGGTGCTGTGCGCGAGCCTGCTGCTCGTCGCCATGGACGCCACCGTGCTCAACGTCGCGTTGCCCTCGCTGATCGAGGACCTGCAACCGGGGGCGCTCGCGCAGCTGTGGATCGTCGACATCTACGGATTGGTTCTGGGCGGCCTGCTGATCACCTTCGGCGCGGTCGGCGACCGGATCGGCCGCAAGCGGCTGTTCCTGACCGGATTCGCGCTGTTCGGCGTCGCGTCGGTGGTCGCGGCGACCGCACAGGTCACCGGTCAGCTCATCGGCGGCCGCGTGCTCCTTGCGGTGGGCGGCGCGATGGTGATGCCCTCGACGCTCTCGCTGATCCGCAACATCTTCGACGATCCGCACGAACGCACCCGGGCGATCGCGATCTGGGCGGCGATCGCCGGGGTCGGCGCGGCGGTGGGTCCGATCGTGGGTGGCGTCCTGGTCGAACACTTCGGCTGGGCCGCGGCGTTCTGGATCAACGTGCCGGTGGTCGTGCTCACGCTGGCGGCAGGGATCGGTTTGCTGCCCGAATACCGGGCCCCGTCGACCACCCCGTTCGACTGGCCGAGCGTGCCGTTGTCGGTGCTCGGTATCGTCGGATTCGTCTGGGGCGTCAAACATCTCGCGCGCGGGGAGGACATCGTGCTGAACGTGTGCGTCCTGCTGGCCGGGCTCGCCATGCTGTTCTGGTTCGCGCGCCGGCAGTTGCGGCTGACCGATCCGCTGCTCGACATCCGGCTGTTCCGGCGACCGGTCTTCCTCGCCGCGGCCCTGGCGACACTGATGGCGATGATCGCGATCGGCGCCGCCCTGTTCCTGATTTCGTTGTGGCTGCAATACATTCACGGCTACTCTCCCGCCGAGGCCGGGATCCGGACGGCGCCGGCCGCGGTCGCGACTCTGGTCGGCTCGCTGACGACACCGGCGCTGCTTCGCTGGACCGGTGTGCGCGGAGTGATGGTCACCAGCCTGCTCATCCTCGCCGCCGGCTTCGCGGTCCTGGCGACCTCGCCCGAACCCACCAGCTACGCCGTGGTCGCGCTGGTCCTGGTCTGCCTGGGTATCGGTGACGGCATCGCGGTTACCGCCGCCGCGGCGGTTCTGGTTTCCTCGGTGCCGGCCGAACGCGCCGGCCAGGGCGGCGCGGTCGAGGAGACCAGCTACGAACTGGGCAACGGCCTGGGGGTGGCGCTGCTGGGCAGTGTGCACGGCGCGCTGTTCACCCATTACATGAGCGAGGTCCCGCTGACCGGAGCCCAGGGCGAGACGGCCCGCGAATCGGCCGGCGGCGCGATCGCGGTGGCCGGCGATATCGGCGGTGAACTCGGGAGCCGCGTGCACGAGATGGCTTCGGCGGCATTCGATTCCGCACTCACGGTCACCTCGTACGCGGCCGCCGGTGTGGTGGCTGCCGTCGCGGTTCTCACCGCGATACTGATCCCGCGGCACACCAGCGTGACACCGCAGCACTGACGCGCCCGCCGACTGCGCGTTCAGCCGCCGCGTTTGCGGCGATGGCGGCGATGGGTGGTATCGCAGAGCGGATAGATCCCGGACCGGCGGCAGGTGCACACCGCGACCACGAACCGATCGCAGCGCACGACGCGTCCGTCGTCGGTCACCAACTCCACCGGCCCCTCGACGAGCACCGGACCGTCCTTGGTGAGCGTGACCCGCGTGCGGCGGGCCGGGCCGGGGGTGGGCTCGTCATTCTCGATCGGCACGGATCACCACCAACTCCTCTTGCCGTGTTCCCGGTTCGATCAGGCGCTGTCGCTCCAGCCAGTGCGCGCGCCGGTTCAGTACCGGACCGAATTCGCAGGTTTCCCGCACGACGATCGCGGCCTTGAGCCCGCCGTCGCGCAGTTGCCGTACGGTCAGATCCGGATCGCACAGCGAGGAATGCACGATCAGCGCGATTCCCTTGGTGCGCAACAGCTCCGGCATCATCCGGCACAACGGATCAAGAAGCGCCCGGCCGCGTGGTCCGCCCTCCCAGGCGCGCGCCCGGCCATGTGCCGGAATCTCGGTAGGACCCGGCACGTAGGGCGGGTTCGCCAGCACCGCGTCGAAGGTACGCCGGTGCAGCACCCGGCCGAAATCGCCGTGCAGCAATTCCAGCGGCACCCCGTGCAACCTGCTGTTGAGCCACGCCGAGGCCAGCGCGCGGCGCGAGATGTCCACCGCGGTGACCGCGGACGCACCGGCCCGCCCCGCCTGGATCGCCACGGCGCCGGTACCGGTGCACACGTCCACCACCTGGGACCCCTCCGGGATGGCGGCGGCCCCCAGCGCTCTGATCAGCAGTCCGGTATCGGCTGTCGGGGCGTAGACACCCGGTGCGCGGAACAGTCTCATGACCGCCGAATACCCGCCTTCCGATGATCAACCCGCGCGATCGCGTGGGATCGCCTCCGGGTCGCGCAGCGAGCTGCGCCCGGCCGACCAGCTGTCGAGCATGTGGCGGTCGATGGCGTTCTCCAGCAATGTCGTCGCCTGGATGCCGAAGACCATCGGTGCGATCAACTCGGGCTCGCGGACCGACAGATCCCCGATGACGTCGCGGCGCATCACCTGTTCGTGCACCGCGTCGGCCTCCACGTGTTCGGCGTAGAAGCGCACACACGCCGGATGCGCGTCCAGCCGCCGCAACGTGTCGACCATGCGACGCGCCGCGGGTGGCGACCCGATCTCGACGCTCGCGAAGTGGCCGACCAGCTCGCCCCGGAACTGCCGGTGCAGGCCGAACAGCGACATCATGTTCACCAGCGCCAGCATCGGCGCGGGGACGGCATCGAGATAGTGCAGGTAGGTGTCGTCGAGGCCGGCGCCGGCCAGCAGATCGGCGAACAGCTGAGCGTGGACGTCCTCGCCCCGGCCGGCGCCGAACTCGTCGTATTCGACCGCGACCAGCGCGGCCTTCGCCTGACCACGCAGACGGGGAATCACCCACGCGTAGGGATCGGCCTCTTTGTGGTGGTAGATCGAGCGGTGCGCGAAGTATTCGCACACCTGCCACCACTGGCCCTGTTCGTTGAGGAAGTGCCCGACGCCCGTGCCCTCGACCGGCTCGACGAGCAGATCGTCGAGTTCGCCGTCGAGGTCGTCGCCGCCGGGCACATCGCGTCGCATCGCGGCCAGGAACCGGTCCTCGAGGTGGGCGCGCATGCGCAGCAACGCCGGGTCCCACTCCCACCGCGGGTCGACGGAATCGAAACCGCGGTAATGCAACTCGTAGCACAGGTGCAACGCCAGCTGCAGATCCTCGCCGTACGGGTCGGTGTTCGCGGTGTCGAAATCGACGTGGCAGGCGGTGCCGCTGAGCAGTGCGCACAGACCGGCGGAGAGTTCGCCGCGCGGCTGCGGTAGCGGCGGCGCGCCGGTATTCGCGGTCACCGGCGCCGGGGTGGGCCGATGCCGGGACGCCGAGAGGTGCCGATGGCCGGATGTTCGGCGCACTTCGGGGTGCGGAATCTCCATAGGCGCCGCATACCCGGTGCTCGTCGCCTTCAATCGGCGCACCGGGGCAGACAGGTTCGAGCGCGGATCGGCGGGTATGCGCGAAACAGAGCATCCCGTCGCCCGTCGAAAGGAGCACCTTGTGAACGACCCGACCGGTTCCCGAGCTCCCGGGGACGACCTCACCGCTATCGCGATCAGTTGCACCCTGAAGAAGTCGCCCGATCGATCGAGCAGCGAGCTGATCGCCGAGCAAGTACTGCGCGAACTGTCGAACCACGGCGTCACCGGCAAGACCGTGCGCGCGGTCGACCTGGACATCCGACCCGGCATCACCGCGGACGAGGGTGACGGCGATCAGTGGCCCCACCTGCGCGAACAGATCAGCGCGGCGGACATCGTGCTGATCGCGACGCCCACCTGGCTGGGCCACATGTCCTCGGTCGCGCAGCGGGTGCTCGAACGCCTCGACGCCGAACTGTCGGTCACCGACGACCAGAACCGGCCCGCCATGGTGGGCAAGGTGGGGATTGCCGCCGTCGTCGGCAACGAGGACGGCGCGCACAAGATCTGCGCCGATACGTTCCAGGCACTCAACGACATCGGCTTCACCGTGCCGGCCCAGGGGTGCACCTACTGGAACGGCGAGGCCATGAGCGGCGTCGACTATCTGGACCTGGACAGCACTCCCGAGGCCGTCGCGACGACCACCGCGGGCATGGCGCGCAATGCCGCGCATCTGGCGCGGACCTTGAAGGCCGCGCCCTACCCGGCCTATCCGTCGTAGGGCATGGACGGATCGCACCGCGAATACTTCATGCGTTCGAGGAGCCGATATGTACACCGAAAGCGCCGGACCGCGAATACGGGCGAGCGAGACCCCGGTCCCGGAACCGGTTCCGCCACAGCCGGTTCCGGATCCCACGCCCGAACGTCCGATCCCGGCCCCGGAACCCGATCCGCGGCCGCCGTTCCCGGAGCCCGGTCCCGTTCCGGGCCGGCCGCCCGAACCCGGCCGCCCGATACCGGGACCCGCCCCGGATCCGATCCCCGGCACTTCCAGCGCAAATGGTGGAGCTCGCTGACCGAGAACGAGCAGACCGCGCGTCGCGAGGCGCTTCACCAG
>NZ_LZMK01000119.1:0-629 GCF_001665865.1 Nocardia sp. 852002-20019_SCH5090214
TGCAGAGCGCGAGCGCCGACAGAGACCGGGTAGGTCGACTCGTGCGGGGCCGCCACTGCATCCGCGGCGTCCTCAAAATCTGTGGTGTCTGGATGCTTATCAGTCGACACACCAACACCTCTCTCACACTATGAAGCAGGTTGTGCCCCAACGTCGTCCGCGCCCTGATGCCCGGCAGCGTGTGATCGATACGCCAAGAACAAGCGAACCCCGGGTTCCTCGACGAGCTCGGTGACCTGCACGCTGACCAGTTCATCCCGGTCGCCCCAGCGGCGGGGAGACGGACCAACGTCGTAGGCGACCTCGACACCGCTACGCCACAGCCCAGCGAATCGGGCACTGCCGGCGAGTCGTCGAAGGAGCCGGGCTCCCTCCGGCGCGTCGCGGAAGCGACCCAACGCCGCACGTAGAGTCGCCACGAAGAACTGGGCGTCCTCCTCGGGACCCTGGCGACACGAATCGTCAGCCGAGGAGAATCGCCAGAAGGCGAGGTTGTTCTCGGCTCGGTCCAGGCCGGGAAACAGGCTCTGGAACTGCTGGTTGGCCGCCACAACATTCCACAGGGGATCGCAGAAGCCACAGGCAATCGCCCTGGCGTCCCAAGTCGCCAACTCTCCTCGGCGACCAGG
>NZ_LZMK01000120.1:0-529 GCF_001665865.1 Nocardia sp. 852002-20019_SCH5090214
CGGTTCCTGTTCCCGACCGGATGCCCGGACGGGTGCCGGTGCCGGTGGCCCGATGACGACGAACGCTTCGAATGCGGATGCCCCGGCTGCGAAGACTGGGCACCGGTCCCGGCGATCGACTGGGTCATCGTCGGCGGGGAATCCGGGCCCCACGCCCGACCGATCGAGGCGGACTGGGTGCGCGATCTGCGCGACCAGTGCGTCGAGGCCGGGACCGCGTTCTTCTTCAAGCAGTGGGGTGGCCGCACCCCGAAAACGGCCGGGCGTGAACTCGACGGCCGGATCTGGAACCAGTACCCGCAGAACAGGAGCACCTCATGCCACGCCTGATGTCGGTCTCGCTCACCGAACCCCAGGTCCGCGACCGGACAAAGACCGTCACCCGCCGTATGGGCTGGCTGATGCTGCAGCCCGGCACCCGGCTCACGCTGTGCCGCAAGGTGATGGGCCGCCGCCGCGGCGAACCACTCGTCCGGATCGTCGACGTGGAAGTACTCGACGTCGGGCGCGAGCGCCTCGACACCATCAG
>NZ_LZMK01000121.1:0-3674 GCF_001665865.1 Nocardia sp. 852002-20019_SCH5090214
GTTCCCAGGCCGAGGCCTCCCGCGCCGAGATCACCGCACTGCGCGAAGAACTCGCGTCCGTGCGGTCGGAGGCCCGCGCCGACCGTGAGCAGCTGCGCACCGACCACGCCGCCGATATCACCCGCGTCCAGGCCGCCGCCGACGCTCGCGTCGCCACTTTGGAGCGGGCCCTGACCACTGCCGAACAGACAACCGCCCGTCTGCAAACCCAGCTCGATCAGCTGGCCCACGAAGGGGAGAACTGATGTTCCGTCGTAAACCCACCACCAGCAGCGCGGATCTGCTGCTGACCGGCGAGCTGACCCAGCGGGTGCAGGTCGCCGAGGACCGGCTGGTGTATCAGCACAACCCGGCCCTGCACGCCGCCCTGTCGGAGCGGGAACTGCTGGCCGATCGAGAGGTCGCCGAACGCATCCGCGACCATCACCGCAGCGAGAAACTTGCCGCGATCGAGGCCGGCGAGATGACCGCCGCCCAGATCCGCAAGGCCACCGAGGCCATCGTGAAGGCCGACGCCCGCGATCTGGTCATGGCCCGGCGCGCCCTGGCCGATCACCGCCGCGAGGACAGCGCCCACGCCCAGCTGGCCAAGCTCTACCGCGGCAAGCGGTGGTGCGGTTGGGCATTGGCCGGCGTCGTCATCGCCGCGATGCTCTACAGCGCGGTCAACGTCCAGCACAACCTCGCCCCCGGCGGCCCGTCCGATCCGCTGTACTGGATCAGCTACGTGCTGGAGGCGCTGATCTCGACCGTGCTGGTGGTCTACATGGTCTCCGGCAGCGCCGTCGCCCGGTGGGGGATCGACGACGATGCCGACCTGATCCGCAATCTCGAGTACCTGCTGCTGGCCGGATCGATCGGGCTCAACGTGTTCCCGTACTTCCGCCACGGCGAGTGGGTCAACATCGGCGTGCACTCGGTGGCGCCGGTGATGGTCGGTGTGGCGCTGTTCTCCCATGACGCGGTCGCCCGCCGATACGGGCGAGCGATCTCGCGGGCATCGGAGCGCGCCTCCGAGGTCGACGACACCGCCGAACGGCTGGCCGCGCTGCACCAGCTCGGCGAGACCGTGCAGACCGTGCAACCGGTGCCCAGCTATCAGACCCCGGCCCCGGAGACGGTGAACCGTGCAGCCGAGACCGTGCAGGAACTCACTCAGACCGTGCACCCGGCCGCCGCCCCGGCCCCGGCGACCGTGCAACCGGCCCAGACCGAGCGGGCCCGGACCGTGCAGTCACCGAGCACCGAGCAGAGCCGGACCGTGCAACCGGTGGCCGAGACCGCGACCGCGCCGGAGATCGTGGAAACCGTGCAGGGCGAGGTGCACGCCGAGCAGCACACTGTGCAGACCGACACCGAGACCGCCCCGGCTGGTGAGGCCGAATCGGTCGCGCAGCCGGTGGCCGCCGAGGACAGCAGCGTGTGGGCCGAGGCTCACGAGGTGCGTGAGCGTGGCCTGTCCGGCCTGGGCGTCGACCAGCTCGCGGAGATCTTCACCCTTACCGATGAGCAGTGGACTCCGGCCGCGATCGGCAGTGCGATCGGGGTGCCCGGTTCGCGGGTGCTCAACGTGCTGGAGGCCCGCCGCCGCGTGCAGCAGCCGCCCTCGGCGCTCCTGGAGACCGTGCATACCCCCGCTGTGACCGTGCAGTCGGCCCCGACCGTGCAGGCCTCGCCGGAGCCGGAACCGAGCACCGAGCAGATCCAGACCGTGCAGTCACCGAGCACCGAGCAGAGCCGGACCGTGCAACCGGTGGCCGAGACCGCGACCGCGCCGGAGATCGTGGAAACCGTGCAGGGCGAGGTGCACGCCGAGCAGCACACTGTGCAGACCGACACCGAGACCGCCCCGGCTGGTGAGGCCGAATCGGTCGCGCAGCCGGTGGCCGCCGAGGACAGCAGCGTGTGGGCCGAGGCTCACGAGGTGCGTGAGCGTGGCCTGTCCGGCCTGGGCGTCGACCAGCTCGCGGAGATCTTCACCCTTACCGATGAGCAGTGGACTCCGGCCGCGATCGGCAGTGCGATCGGGGTGCCCGGTTCGCGGGTGCTCAACGTGCTGGAGGCCCGCCGCCGCGTGCAGCAGCCGCCCTCGGCGCTCCTGGAGACCGTGCATACCCCCGCTGTGACCGTGCAGTCGGCCCCGACCGTGCAGGCCTCGCCGGAGCCGGAACCGAGCACCGAGCAGATCCAGACCGTGCAGTCACCGAGCACCGTGCAGCCGACCGTGCAGCCGGAGACCGTGCAAACCGTGCACACCGTGCAACCCGAGACGGCGAACCGTGCAGCCGAGCCGGTTACCGGGCAGCAGCCCGCCGCCGAGGACACCGAGTTGTGGGCGCTGGCGGCTGAGGTGCACGCCGGGATGAAGCGGACCAAGTACACCGTCGCCGACGTCGCCCAGGTGTTGATCGCTCACCGCCGCCACGGCCAGAGCCCGGACCAGATCTACCGCGCCCACGGCCCGCACCGCGACAGCTGCAAGACCTGGATCGCCCGCGCCGCCGAGATCGAGGCCGACCGCGCCGCTGGAATGGCCCCGGTCATCTCCCTGCGCGACCGCGGATAGCGCCTCACGCTTCAACAGAGACGAGACCCCGGCGGGAGGTAGCCGCCGGGGTCTCGTCGTGTTCAGACCCTACTCCGGCGCGGGCCCAGAACCCGCGCAGCCGGCCGTCCGCGCCTGCGCCCGGCGTCTCGGTCCGGGGGAGTGTGGTCCGCGTTTCGGCTCGCGCTCCGCGCATTGCCGCCGCGCGGCGCTGGGACAGAATGAGTTGGAGCGAGCTAGAATTTAGGTGCACTAACGTGCATCCCGCCTCAGGTGTGGGCGGTCGCTGCGCTGGGCATGGAGGAGGCTGCGGATGGCAGGGGAGTCGGCTGAGCGCCGGGCGCGGGCCGCGCGGGAGCGGCAGGCCAACGTGGCCGGAGGGCGACCACACCGGACGGTGGTGAAGCTGTCGGATGACGAGCAGTCCCAGCTTTCGGCCAAGGCTGCGGCTGCGGGGATGTCGGTACCGCGGCTGTTGGTGTCGGCGGCGCTGGAGCGGGAGGGTGGGGAGCCGGGGCGCGCGGCTGCGGCGGCTGCGGTGCTGGACTTGGACGAGCAGGTGCGCCGGATCGGCAACAACCTCAACCAGCTGGTGCGCTACGCCCACCAGCAGCGCGAGCTGCCCGAGGAGGTCGTTCCCGCGTTGCGGGCGGTGGTGCGGGTGTCGCTGACGCTGGACGAGCTGGCTCGGTGGGTGATGGGTAAAGCGCCGGCGGTGTCGGCCGCGGTGCTCGACGGTGTGGATTTGGATGTCGAGCTGCCGCCCGACGATGACGGTGACGCCGGTTCGTGGGCGAGTC
Organism: Nocardia sp. 852002-20019_SCH5090214; assembly: GCF_001665865.1. Classification (NCBI taxonomy): domain Bacteria; kingdom Bacillati; phylum Actinomycetota; class Actinomycetes; order Mycobacteriales; family Nocardiaceae; genus Nocardia; species Nocardia sp. 852002-20019_SCH5090214. Next base: position 3,346 of record NZ_LZMK01000121.1, read on the forward strand.
AGATCGACGGGTGAGCCGATGATCCCGAACGTGGTCAAGGGCTCCGACATCAAACGGCTGCTCTGGTATTTGGCTGGGCCGGGCCGGGCGAATGAGCACACGAACCCGCGCGTGATCGCGGGTGATGTGGTGTCGATGGCGGTGTTCGGGGGTCCGATCGATCAGCGGCGGGCCTGGGAGGTGGGGGCGTTGCTGGACTCGCCGCGCCAGACCCTGCTGCGCGGTGAGCCGGTGCTGGCGACGTCGTACAAGCAGGCCCGGCAGCTGATGAAGGAGGGAATGTCGCGGACCGCGGCGTTCGAGGCGGCGACGAAGGACGAGAACACCTG
>NZ_LZMK01000122.1:0-43664 GCF_001665865.1 Nocardia sp. 852002-20019_SCH5090214
AAGCCGCCTGCACATCCCACGGGTCGACCACCGAGAATCCGGCCTCTTCGTCGTATCGCGCGGCAGCTTCGACCAAGCCAACCCCCACCTCGACCCCACCATCATCGCCCGCCGCAAACTCCGCCGCATCCAAGCCGCCCTCGCCACCACCACCCACACCACCACCCTCTCCCTCCTCTCCACCGACGGCGGCACCCTCCTCATACCCACCACCACACCCACCGACCTCGACACCCTCATCACCCACCTCTCCCACGCCGCCCGCGTCCCCATCACCGCCACCACCACAACCACACCCACCACCGACATCCCCACCGCCACCGACCAAACCCACCAACTCCTCGACATGGTCACCCGCCTCGGATCAATCCCCGGCCTCTACCGCTTCGACGACCTCGCCCTCGAATACCAACTCACCCGCCCCGGCCCCGGCCGCGACCACCTCGGCACCCTCCTCAACCCCCTCGACCACCACCCCGAACTCCTCACCACCCTCCAAACACACATCGCCAACAACCTCAACCGCCAACGCACCGCCCGACTCCTCCACGTCCACACCAACACCGTCGACTACCGCCTCAAACGCATCGCCCAACTCACCGGCTTCGACCCCACCCAAGCCAGCGGACTCTGGTACCTCCGCTCCGCACTCGTCGCCCGCACCTACACCACCGCATGAGAACGGCACCTGAAAACACAGGTGAAAGAACGCAGCCGAAAGCGGCTGTGGAATGATCGAGTTCCCTTGCCAGAGCAGGGTATCGGGGGTAATTCTTCGAGGGTGACAGTCGATCGGGCGCAGACATCCTCGCGCCGGCGCAACTGGGAACAACTACCCGCGGCGACCCGGGCGGCGGTCGAAGCGGTGACCGGTCCGGTCGCGCGGGCGAATTCGGTGATCGCCGGATTCAGCAGCCAACTCGCGACAGTGATCGAGACGGCCGAGGGCCGGACCTTCATCAAGGGTGTGCCGCAACGAGATCCGGAGGTCTGGACCCAGCACCGTGAGGCCGCGCTGGCTCGTCACGTGACTCCGGTAGGCCCGAGGTTACGGTGGCAGATCGCGGCCGGCGGGTGGGATCTGCTCGGATTCGAGTTCATCGCAGGACATTTCGCGGACTACCGCGTCGACGCCGATCTCGCCGCCACCGCGGCCGCGATGTCCGCGCTGAACCGGCTGCACCCGCCCGCCGAGGTGGAACTCAAGGACGCCGAGGTCCGCTGGGGCGCGTATCTCGACGACGACGCCGATACAGCGGTGTTCGCCGGTGACGCCCTGCTGCACACCGACTGGAACTACAGCAACGTCATCATCGACCACGCCGAGGCCCGGCTCGTGGACTGGCCGTGGGCTACGCGGGGTGCGCCGTGGATCGACCCCGGCTGCTGGATCGTCTGGCTCGTCTTCGCCGGCCACGATCCGGCCGCCGCCGAGTCCTGGGCCGCGCGGGTCCCCGCCTGGCACTCCGCGTCCGAACGCGACCTGCGCATCTTCTCCGGCGCGCTGGCCGCGGAATGGACCGCGACGGCCAACCGCAGTCCCAACGTGTGGACCCACGGCCTGCGCGACGCCGCCCGCCGATGGGCCGCCCACCGTGGCCGGTGAGCGGCGCCGGCCGCCGGGCTAGCGGCGTGCGCCGCCGGCCGCGGCGATCACGCCATCGAGATGACTCGCGGTGATCTGGCGAGCGGCATTGGAAACGGCGGTGATCATCGCGCTGCCGAACGCGCCGTGCCGATCGAACAGGGTCGCGGTGCCGGCGGCGATTCCGTTGCGGCTCAAGTGATTATCGGCCTCGAGACCGATGTCGGCGCCCTCGGGCATGCGCACCAGGGCGAGCGTCAGATCGGTGTTGATGAAGCCCACCCCGGCACTGGACCAGTTGGTCACCATGCTGGTCTGCTCGGCGGCCATCGCGGCCACCACGAACGGCGAGGGCCGCTCCCCGTCGACCACGTTCACCGGATGCTGCCAGCTGCGTTTGCGGCTGCCGTTCTCGTGTTCCGAGGGCACCCGTGACCAGTGCGCCGAATCGTCGCTGTGCCACAGCGGCGCATTCGGCAGATCGGAGGGAGGCGCCACCTCGAGCGACGGCGGCACCGGCTGCTGCTCCCGGGTCCAGATCTCGCCCGGCGGTTGCTCGGACGGCTGCAGGAAGACCACCGAGGCGCGTGCCGCGGGTTCGCCGTCCTGGATGACGACCGCATCGGCGAGCCGGATGCGCTTCCCGTTGCGCACACGAGTCGTGGAGACCGACAGCTCGTGCATGCGCGCCGGCTTGAACAGGTCCACGGTCAACCGCGCCGGCACGAAGCCGTCGGTGGCGTGCTCGTTGTCGAGAGCTCGCGCCAGCAGACCGCACAGCGCCGGCCCGACCACCTGATCGGCCGACCACTGGCTGGCCGCCATCCGGTTCGGGGTGAAGCCCCCGCCGTCCACCGCGAAATATCCGTGCGAGCTGTCCACCGCGCGTGCCTGTCTCCTCGGGTCGCCGCCCGTGAGCACCGCGGGCGGTCACCGTCGGCGACAGCCCGCGCTCGCCGTCGGCGACTGATCTTGCTGGTCCAGGCAGATATAGCACGGTAACGAGAACCGGTTCCACGCCGGGGCCGCTGCGCGGGACACCGCCGACACGCTCGGCAGCGCTTTCGATCAAGATCGGCGTGTCGTTTTCCGGCGCCGATACCATATTTTTTCGGCGAGGGAACCAGCCGTCCGGTCCGTGTGGAAACAGTGCAGCAAGCCACCTGCCCGCTCCGGCCGGCGTGCCGGTCGGTATATCACCCCCGCTATGGGAATCGGCGCCGGATCACCTACCGGACAGAGGGCTCCCGCGAAGGTCGGCAGCAACCCGTCAGCAGCCGAAAACCGGCCCCTGACCGGGGATTCGATGTTGCAGATGTGCTTGCATCTGATCTCGCGGCCACCCTAGACTCGGGCTGCAAGGCAATGCAGGGGACTACCCGTGAGCCGTAGGGTGAACCGGAAGCCAATTTTCGCCGAAGGAAACCATGCGGCCTGGCGTCAGGGGCGTTCGTATGAACCAGCCAATGGGCCTCGGTCGGCTCGGAGTGATGGACAGGAACCGGACCGGGCATCACAACAATTCGCGGGAAACCGCAACATCTTTCGTCATCAGTGCGGTCGAGTCCACCGGCGCGGCCACACGCGACGATTTCGATATCGATCGCATCGTCACCACCGCGCACGCGATGGTGAACGATTGGGATTTCGACGCGATGCAACCGGAAGCTTTCTGGCGCATCGCATCCAGTTGCATCAAACAATAGATCGGGACGGAAGTGGTAGCCGCCGACCCCAGGGTCGGCGGCTACTGCTGTCTTCGAGGCATTGCTGTGTTCGAGGCATCGATAGATCGCAATGCCGGATCGGCGGGTCTAGGCGGAGTCGGACAGGCCGGCCGCGGCCTTCTTCATCATCTCCCGCGACCGCTCCGGCGGTTCGGCCTGCACACTGAGCCGGTCCATGACCTGGCGGTAGAGCTCCAGATCTTGCTGGCGATCCAGATACAGTGCGCTGGTGAGCTGTTCGAGATACACGATATCGGGCAGTTCGGGTTCGGCGAAGCGCAGCATCGTGAACGAGCTGCCCGCCGCCGCGTGGCCGCCGGCCGCATACGGCAGCACCTGGATGGTCACGTTCGGCTTCATCGAGACCTCGACCAGGTGCTCCAGCTGTGCGCGCAGCACCTGCTCACCGCCGATCGGCCGGTGCAGCACCGCTTCGTCGAGGACTGCCCACAGCGTCGGCGCTCCGGGGCGGTCCAGGATTTCCTGGCGCTTCTTGCGGAGTTCCACTCGGCGAGCGGCCTCGGCGTTCTCGTGACCGAGCGCGACCACCGAACGGGTGTACTCCTCGGTCTGCAGCAGACCGGGAACGAGCTGTCCTTCGAAGGTACGGATCGACTTCGACGCGTGTTCCAGACCCAGGTAGGTCTCGAACCATTGGGGCAGCAGATCGTTGTAGCTGTGCCACCACCCCGGCTGGTTCGCGCGGCTCACCAGATCGAGGAACATCTCACGCTCTTCGGCGTTATCGACGCCGTAGAGCGTCAGCAGATCACGAACGTCGCGTTCCTTGAAACCGGTGCGTCCCAACTCGAGTCGGCTGATCTTCGCGTGCGAGCCACGGATGTGCTCGCCGGCCGCCTCACGCGTGATACCGGCGGCTTCCCGCAGTTTGCGGAGCTGTCCGCCGACCGCGATCCGAAGCGCTGTCGGACCGCGTTCGGCGACAAGCGAATCCACACGGCCGATCCGGACGGGCTCTGCCATCATGAGGTCTACTCCGATGCTCGACGATCACCGGCAATGAGGGTACAGCCATCGAGAGCAGCTGGTCGAACATCAGGAACTCTGCCTCGTCGCGTACCGACACCGCGCCGAGTGCCATGCTACCGCCGATCAGGCCAGATCGTCGAACTCTCCACTCTTCGCGCCCCGGAGGAACGCGTCGATCTCGGGGCGGGTGTAGACGAGCACCGCTCCCTCGGGATCACGCGAGTTGCGCACGGCAACCAGGCCATTGGACAAATCGGCCAATTCGACACAGTTCCCGCTCGGATTGCTGAACGTGCTCTTGCGCCACGCGGCTTCGGACAGGCGGCCGGCTGTGGTGGCAGTGGAATCGGTCATGACTGTCTCCAGGGTTCGTGGTGGCCGAGCTCGGCAGCAGGGGCCCACACTCGGCGATCCGGATTGATCGAGCTGATGCCTATCTTCAGCTCTTGCATATGTTCGAGCAAATGTACTTGCATTTGAAACCGACGCTTTGAACGATAGCACGGGGGTTGGCTCGGATCGAGCCCTCCGGAAAATCGCAAAAAACCAAGGGCGACAAGGGCTTTTCCATCCTTTTTCGATTGACTCGTCATCTTTCGAACCGGCCTCCGAGCACCCGAAAACGGTGTCCGACCGGTCGGTTTCGGGCCTCGACCGGGGCGGATGGCACATTCCCAGCCGATCCGCACACCGAATGCGACCGTTTCGGTTACCGTCTCGCGCACCCGGCATCGGCAACCGCCGGACGGGACTCGAGCGTCGGAACCGGGAGCAGGAGGGAATCGGTGCCGCCAAGACAGCAGCAGCCGTGCCGCGAGCGTGAGATTCGGACCGATATCCCGCACACCGCGCGGATCTGGAACTACTGGATGGGTGGACGGCAGAATTACGAGGTCGATCGCCGGGTCGGCAGCGCGGCAACGGAACTCGATCCCGGTATTACCGCCCTGGCGGCCGAGAGTCGCCGCTTTCTCCGGCGCGCGGTCGAACATCTCGCCGGCGACCTCGGGATCACCCAGTTCCTCGACATCGGCGCGGGGCTGCTCGCCACGGACAACACCCACGAGGTCGCGTGCCGGCGCAATCCGGCGGCCCGGGTCGTCTATGTGGACAACGATCCGCTGGTGCTCACCCACGGCCGGACGCTGCTGACCGATCCGCGAGCCGTCTATCTGGATGCGGATCTGCGCGAACCGGATCGGCTGTTCGCCCGTGCCGCAGACATTCTCGATCTCGACCGTCCGGTCGCGGTGATGTTCATGGGCGTGCTCGGCCACTGCGAACGCATCGGCGAACTCCGCGCTGTCGTCGCCGACTCGATGGCGCGGGTCTGCCGCGGCAGCTACCTCGCCTACTGGGACGGCACCACCGACAGCGCCGATTTCGTCCGGATGTGCGCGACCTACGAAAACGTCACGGCCGTACCGTATTTCCCGCGCGACCATTGCGAGTTGCGCTCCATCTTCTCGGAGCTGGAGTTGCTCGAACCGGGCTTCGTCCCCCTGACTCGATGGCGCCGGCCGGCCGGCGAACCGGTGCCGACCGTGCCGGTGTCGGGCTACGGCGCGGTGGCGCGCAAACCCTGATCACCCCTTGGGGCACAACACTTCCGATCACCGACGAGTGTGCAGATGTACTTGCATTTGCTCCTTGCAGCGCCGTAAACTCGACCGCACGACATGGCCGGACCACGCCGGAGCAGGCAGGCCGGAAGCAGCGGGAGGCCGTGCCGAAAAGTTCGCTTCCGCAATCTTTCGCCAACGGTCGAGGGCATTCCATGAACCAACTGCTCCAGCATTCCGGTACATGCGATCACGGCACATCCGAGCACCGCACGTCCGGCGCCGATCAGGTCGGTGACTGCGCCACCGAACCCCGGGAACTCACCTACCCCCGCGCCCGCGCGATTCTCTACGCACACGACCGGCACCTGTCGTGCCGGCAGTGGATCGCCGCCGCGGCGTATCTGTCCGCCGGACTCGACGACGAGTAGATCGCCCCGCGTTCGCCACCCCCGTCAAGACGGCTGAACGCATCGAAACCGGTCCCCGACAGCGCGATTCCGCACTCGAGTTCGCAATCGCCTGTCACCAGGACGAATACGCGCCCTACGATGGTGGTACCCGCACCACACCATCTTGTGGAACGAGGGCATCATGATCCTTCTGGCGATGCACGACGTCATAGTGGCCCAGGTCGGCAACCCGACGCCCGAGACACCTCCGGCGGCGGACAAACTCCTGAAACTGGTGCGCTACTTCACCTGGTTCATGCTGTTGTCGGGGACCAGCGCGATCATCTTCGCCGGCGGCCGGTTCGCCTGGGAGAAGTGGAACGGCGGCCCGCTGGAGTCACCGAAGATGGTGGCCGGGGCCCTCGTCGGCGGCCTGGTGGCCACCAGCGCCGGAACCTTGATGAATTCGATTCTGGCGCAGTGATTCCCGACATTCCGGACGATTCACCCGGAACCCGTGTGTTCCGGACCCCGCCTCCGGACGCCGCCCCAGTAGGCTGAACGCGGACCACCGGCGGATCCGGTGCCGTCCCTCGGTCGAGATGGGAGGCTCCGGTGGCCGGCAGGCGGACCGACACACGGGACCGAATCCGCTCGGTCGCGATGGAGCTGTTCTCCGCGAACGGTTACGAACACACCTCGATCCGGGAAATCGCCGATCGGCTCGGCATCACCAAAGCCGCGGTCTACTACCACTTCCGATCCAAGGAAGACATCGTCGTCAGCCTCGCCGACGATCTGCGCAGGGGCATCGACGACCTGCTGGCCTGGGCCGCCGACCAACCGCCCGGACCCGGCACCGGCCGCGAAATCCTGCGCCGCTACGGCGCCGTGCTGCACCGCACCGGGCGGGAGATGACCCGGTTCATGTACGAGAACCAGCCCGCGTTCCGCCGGCTCGGGGTGGGATCGGACCTGCGCTATCACTTTCGCGCGGTCGCCGACGCGATGACCGCCCCCGACCACGAACCCCTGGCGGTCTTCCATGCCCGCCAAGCTCTGCTGGCCATCTCGTGGAGTATCGGGATGATGGGCGATGTCGACCTGACCGACGAGCAATGCCGCCGGGCGGCAGAGGATATCGCGCTGGCCATCTACGAACGGGCACAATGAGAGCCTGATGAAGGCCGGCCCGAGGACATCATGAATACACGCGTAACCCTCCTGGCCGCTGCGATACTCGCGGCGCCGCTGCTGATATGTGGGTGCTCCCACCAGAATTCGTCACCGGTGAGCCAGGCGGCACATCCGGTTCCCATAGCCCACCAGGGCGCCCCCGCGGTCGGCCCCGGCCCGTCGGGCACCTACACCGTCGCCGCGCAACCGGCACCCGGCAGCTGCCATTTCGGCAAAACCGCTGACGGACAGCCACTTCCGGATCCGCACTGCACGCCGGGGGCGACCAATCCGAAGGTCACAGCCGAAACCGTCAAATCCACGATTTGCGTAGGCGGATACACCCAATCCATCCGCCCGCCGGCGAGTATCACCGACCGGGAGAAGAAGGCGAACGCCGAATCCTACGGTTACACCGGCAATCTGCACGATGCCGAATACGACCATTTGATCTCGCTGGAGCTCGGCGGCGATCCGAACGATCCGCGCAATCTGTGGGTCGAACCGCCCTCCCCCGACCACAAGGCCGGGTCGGGGCCGAACAACCCCAAGGATTCGGTGGAGAACAAACTGCATTCGCTGATCTGCTCCGGCGCGGTCGGCCTGACCGACGCGCAGAACGCCATCGCGGCCGACTGGACCACCGCGTTGGCGGCGGTCGGCCATCCGGACGGAAAGTAGGTCAGCTCACCGCGGATGCCCGGCGGCGGCCCAACCGGTTCACCACCGGGTATCCGGCGCAGACGACCACCGCCCACCCCAGGCCGACCGCCAGCGCGGTCCGGCCGCTGTCGGTCCAGAACAGCAATACGACGACCAGTCCGAGGAAGGCCAGTGCCAGCACCGAGCTGACCGGCGCCCCGGGCAGGCGGTAGTCGCTGGCCGGCAGTTCGCCGCGGCGCACACGGGCCCGGTAGATCATGTGGCAGACCAGGATCATGCCCCAGACGAAGATGATGCCGATGGTCGACACCGAGGTGATGTAGTTGAACGCCTTGTCCGGGGAGACCAGGTTGACGATCACGCCGATCACCATCATCGCCGCCGAGAGCAGGATGCCGGCGAACGGCACCCGGCGATTGCTCAGGCCACCGAGCGCGACCGGAGCCTCACCACGCAGCGAGAGACTGCGCACCATGCGGCCGGTCGAGTAGATGCCGGAGTTGCACGACGACAGCGCCGCGGTCAGCAGCACGAAATTGATGATCCCGGCAGCCCCCGGAATACCGATCTGCTCGAACACCTCCACGAACGGGCTGCGCCCGGAGTGGAAGACCTTCCAGCTCGACACCGACATGATCACGATCAGCGCGCCCACATAGAACAGACCGATGCGCAGCGGGAGCGAATTGATCGCCCGGCGCAGGGTGCGGCGCGGATCGGCGGCCTCGCCCGCGGTCACACCGACGAGTTCGACGCCCACATAGGCGAAGAGCACGATCTGCAACGCCAGTAGCGCTTGGCCGAATCCGTTCGGGAAGACACCGCCGTCGGCCCACAGATTGGTCACCGTCGGATCGGGGGCGTGGCCGAAACCGAAGATCAGCACGCCGATACCGATGGCGATCATCGCGACGATCGCGGTCACCTTGATGGTGGAGAACCAGAACTCACCCTCGCCGAACAGCTTCACCGAGATCAGGTTCGCGGCGAACAGCACGCCGAGCACGACGAGCGCGGTGACCCATTCCGGGATCGCGAACCAGTACTTGACGTATTTGCCGGCGACGGTGATCTCGGCCATGCAGGTCGCCACCCACACCGCCCAGTAGGTCCAGCCGGTGACGAAGCCGGCGAAGCGACCGAGGAACTCGTGCGCGTATTCACCGAAGCTGCCCGACACCGGCCGGTAGGTCAGCAGCTCCCCCAGCGCGCGCATGATCACGAAGATCGCCAGACCGGCGGCGAGATAGCACAGGATCAGGGCCGGACCGGCCTGTTCGATGGCCCCACCGGATCCGTAGAACAGTCCCGTGCCGATCGCCCCGCCGATGGCGATCATCTGGATGGTTCGGGGGTTGAGGCCGCGCTGGTAGCCCTCTTCACCCGCGGACGCGAGGGCGGGCGCGTCCGTCCCCTCGGGTTTGCGGTCGGTCGTCATATCGCAGCACCGTACCGGGTCGGGGCCGGGGCGCGACCGGTGCAACCGTGCAGTGAACTAGTTCACAGCTCTTGCCGCCTAATAGTTGTGGGCGCACAATCATTGTGTGTCTACAACTGTTTCCGGGCTGACGCCGCGTCACAAGACGATCGTGCTGGTCACCTGCTGCCTGAGCCTGCTGATCTCGTCGATGGACGCGACCATCGTCAACGTCGCGATTCCGACGATCCGCAGCGATATGGACGCGCCCCTGTCGCGGCTGCAGTGGATCGTCGACGTCTACACCCTCACCCTGGCGAGCCTGCTGATGCTGTCGGGCGCGACCGCCGACCGCTTCGGCCGCAAGCGCATGTTCCGGATCGGACTGAGCATCTTCGCGCTGGGCTCACTGCTGTGCAGCGTCGCTCCCGATATCGACATGCTGATCGGGGCGCGCTTCATCCAGGCCATCGGCGGCTCGATGCTCAATCCCGTCGCGATGTCGATCATCACCACGGTCTTCACCGGCCGCGTCGAACGGGCGCGAGCGGTCGGCGTCTGGGGCGCGGTGGTCGGCATCTCCACCGCGATCGGCCCGATGGTCGGCGGCGTGCTGATCGACGCGCTGGGCTGGCAGTCGGTGTTCTGGATCAATCTGCCGATCTGCGCGGTCGCGCTGGCGCTGACCACGCTCTACGTCCCGGAATCGAAGTCGCGGACCGCACGCGGAGTCGACCCGCTCGGCCAGGTGCTGGCTGTGGTGGTGATGTTCACGCTGGTCTTCGGGCTGATCGAACATCGCCCGGAGATCTTCGGCATCACGGCCGTGGCACTGGCCGGATTCCTCTACGCCGAACGGCGGCACCGCTCGCCGTTCATCGATCTGCGGTTCTTCCGCAGCGTGCCGTTCGCGGCGGCCACCGTCACCGCGATCTGCGCGTTCGCCGGACTGGGTGCCTTCCTCTTCAGCGCTTCGCTGTATCTGCAAGGCGTACGGCATTATTCGGCTGTGCACACGGGACTTCTCTACCTGCCGATGGCGCTGGGGATGCTGATCTGCTCGCCGCTGTCGGGCCGGCTGGTCGGCCGCTTCGGCACCCGGCCCTCGCTGGTCGCCGCCGGAATTCTGATGACGACGGCCGCGGCGCTGCTGACCACGCTGCGACCCGATACCCCGGTCTGGCAGCTCGTCGTGATGTTCGCGATCTTCGGCGCCGGTTTCGGCACCGTGAACCCGCCGATCACCACCGCCGCTGTCAGCGGGATGCCCATGGATAGGGCGGGCGCGGCCTCGGCGGTCGCCTCGACCAGCCGCCAGATCGGCGTCAGCGTCGGAGTCGCGCTGTGCGGACTGCTGTCCGGGGCGGGACTGTGGTGGGTGGTGGCCGCTCTCGCGGCGGGCGTCGGGGTGCTGGGCATCGCCGCCAACACCGGATGGGCACTGCGCTCGCGCGACCGGATCGCGCCCCTGCTCGAACACAAGGAGCCCGCCCGTGTCTGACGACGAGCTCACCGTCGCCGCGGAGCCGACGCCCGACGAGGTCTGGCGCGTGCTGACCGATGTCGTCAAGGACACCCGCGACACCTGGAAGCGCGCGGTGGTCGATCGAATGGGCATGCCGTTCAGCAGATTCCGCGTGTTGCGGCGACTGTTGCCCGGTCCGCTGCCGCTGAAGGAACTGGCCCGGGTGGCCACCATGGACGCGCCGGCCACCACCGTGGTGGTCAACGATCTCGAGGCCCGCGGTCTGGTCTCGCGCGAAACCGCTCCGGACGATCGGCGGCGCAAGCTGGTGACCATCACCGATGCCGGGCGGGAGGTGATCGCGCAGGCGATGGCCACTCCCGATCCGCCGCCGCCCACGCTCACCGCGCTGTCCGCCGAGCAGTTGCGCACCCTGCACGATCTGTTGCGGCTGCTCTAGGCTCGGGTCGTGGCCGAAGAGACAACACCGGAGTGGGCGCCCGGCCTGTCGTCGGGTTTCGAACTGGGCACCGACGGGCCCCGGGTGATCATGGTCGGCATCGATGGTTCGGATGCCTCCTGGCGCGCGACCGCCTATGCGGCCGGATTGGCCCGGCGTCAGAACTCCCTGCTGGCAATGGTTTACGTCCAGCCGTGGATGGCCATGGCCGGCGCCTACGGCGTCGACGTCCAGGGCGCGACCGCCGAGATGGCCGAGGATCTGGCCCGGCAGGTACGCGAGCACGCGGAGAAGGTCAAAGACGTCTACCGCACCCGCTGGAAGTTCATCACCCGCCGTGGCGATCCGTTCACGGTGCTGGCCGAGGCCGCCGACGAATTGAAGGCCGACGGCGTCGTGGTCGGCGCGTCCGAGAAGGCCGGGCATCGAATTATCGGCTCGGTCGCGGTGCGTCTGGTGAAAGCGGGGCGCTGGCCGGTTACTGTCGTGCCCTGAGCTCCGTCGGCGTCCCGAAGTGATTGGGACGCGGCATCGGGGGAACCCGCCGGAACGAGACCGTTGAGGAAAGGGTTTTCACTATGTTGATTCGCCGCCTTGCCCGACCGCTGCTGGCATCGGTGTTCGTCGTCGACGGAGTCGACACTCTGATGCATCCCGAGCCCCGGGCGCAGGCCGCCACCACCTTGGTATCCCATGGGGAACAGCGGCTGCCGGATTCGGTATCGGCCAAACTGCCCTCCGATCCGGCGAAAGTGGTGCGGATCAATGCCATCGTCCGGGTCGGCGCCGGAACGCTGCTCGCGCTGAATCGCGCACCCCGGCTCTCGTCGCTGGCGCTGGCGGTGACCGTCATCCCGGCCACCGTGACCGAGCAGGACTTCTGGAACGAATCGGATGCGCAGCAGCGTGCCGCCAAGCGCACGGCCTTCCTCAAGGACGTCGGTCTGCTCGGTGGCCTGCTCATCGCCGCGGCCGACACCGAGGGCAAGCCCTCGCTGGGCTGGCGGGGTCGCCGGGCCGCGCGTAAAGCCGCCGCCGCCCTCCCGTTCACCGCCGCCACCACCGACACGGTGCGGGATCGCCTGCAGCAGCAGGCCGTCCGCGGCCGGGAACTGGCGGCGGTGGCCGCCGACAAGGGCGCCGACCTGGCCTCGGTGGCGCAGTCGCGCGGCGCCGAACTCGCTTCGGTGGCCCAGTCGCGCGGCGGTGAACTCGCCGAGGCCGCCCGCGAACACGGCACCGAATGGGCGGAACTGGCGCGCACCCGAGGCGCCGATTTGGCCGGCACCGCTCTCGACCATCGCGGCGAGTGGGCCGAGCTGGCCAAGCGACGGGGCGCGGATCTGGCCGAGGCCGCCCGCGAACACGGCGGCGACTGGGCCGAGCTGGCCAAGCGCAAGAGCGCGGAACTCGCCGACACCGCGGGCGATCACCGGGGCGAATGGGCCGAGATCGCGAAGCACCGCGGCAGCGAATGGGCCGAAGCCGCCCGCGAGCACGGTGGCGAATGGGCCGAGGTGGCCAAGCAGCGCGGGTCGATCTTCGCGCGCCAGGCCCGCAAGCGCGCCGAGAAGGCGGCCGAAGCCGCCCGCGAGCGTGCGGAGACGGCTCGCGAGCGTCTGGCCGAAGCTCGAAACGGCAAGTGACACATCGTTTCTCACCGGCGCCGGATCAGGCGCCGGTGAGAAACGCCGTCATCGCCGCGGCTACGGCCTCGGGTTGATCGAGCATCGACAGCACGTACGCGTCGTCGATCTCCACCAGCCGGCCCGCGGGCAACAGTTCGGCGAGGCGGCGCCCGTGGTCGCGGGGCATCGGCGCGGCCTGCGGGGACCACAGCACCAGCGCACGTCCGGGGAAGTTCCGCAAGGCTTCGGTATCGGCGATCAGCTGCGCGGCCGGTGGCAACACCCGGCCGTATTTGCGCACGTCCCGGCCGATATCCGGATTTCGCAGGGCGGGTTCGGTCCAGCCGCGCATCAGTTCGTCGGGTACCGGATAACGCGCCATCTGCCCGTAGATCAGCGACGAGCGGCGCAACAGCCCGATGCGCAACTGACGCAGCACGATCGGTAGCGCGCCCGGGACGCGCAACGCCAGCACCGCCAGCTTCCCGGGCAGTCCGGGCGGGAAGTTGTCGAAGGCCTCGCACGGCAACACGATCAACTGGGCGACCCGTTTGTCGAGGCCGTACGCGGTGAGGAACAGCCCGCCGCCCCAGTCGGAATGCACCAGGGTGACCTCGCGCAGGTCCAGCGCGTCGAGGAAATCGGCGAGCACCACGTTCTGGCCGCGAATACTCAGATCCGCGTCCGCCCGCATCGGTTCCGGATGCGAGCCGAGCGGCAGCACCGGCCGCACATAGCGAAAACCACTGGGCAGCAACGGCATCACCCGGTCCCAGACCGTGTGATCGATGAGCAGTCCGTGCAACAGCACGACCGGCGGCCCCTGGCCCTCCTCGACGTAATGAATCGGACCGGCGGGAACTTCGACGACCGGCATACCCCTGCCACCTCCGCATCGGAATCGCGCGACGACGCTGTGAACAACGCGTTTACCTCGTAGAACGTTCGCTCTAGAGCGTGTGTTCTAGTATGGGAGGATGTCCGAGACCGTGTCAACCCCGACCGTCGAGCGCATCGTCACCGCGACCGCGGAACTGATGCGCCGCCAGGGCTACGGCGCTACCAGCGTCAAACAGATCACCGCCGCCGCGCGGGCTCCGATCGGGTCGCTGTATCACCACTTCCCGCAGGGCAAACAGCAGATCGCGGCCGCCGCGCTGCGTACCAGCGGCGCCGCCTACATCCAGCTGCTACCGCTGCTGATGGACCCGTATCCGGACCTGCGGGTGGCAGTGGTGGCCGCGTTCACCGCCGCCGCCGAACAGATCGAGCAGTCCGGTTGGATGAACATGTGCCCGGTCGGCACGGTCGCGGGCGAGATCGCCGACAGCGAACCGGCGTTGCGGGAGGTGACCGCCGAGGTGATGCAGTCCTGGATCGACCAGGGCAGTGCGTACTTCCGCGCACGCGGACTGCCCGCCCCCGCGGCCCACACGTTCGTGATCGCGGTCCTCGGCGCCCTGGAGGGTGCCTTCATACTCAGCCGCACCCTGCGCTCGACCGCCCCGATCGAATCGGCCGGGCAAGCGATGGCCGCCTATCTCGACACGCTCACCGAAACCCACTCCCCCGCAACGATGTCCGAGGGATGAACCAACCGATCAGCCCACGCTGAATTCGGCCGTGGTGCCCGTGAACGGAACGGCGGCGTCACCGTCGCGGCGGTCACCGCGGTATTCGATGCGGTAGCGCCCGGCTTCCGCGCCGGCGGGCACGGTCCAGTGGATGGCGATCCGCGAGGCCGCGGGCTGGCCGGGCGGGCGCGACCAGTGCAGTTCGGTGCACCAGTCGTTGTCGTCGAAGACCGCCCGCCATTGCTCGCCCTCGGCGCGCTGTACCTCGAAATAGCTTCCGCCGGTGTGCAAGTCGTTGGCCGGGTGGGCGCCGCAGAACTCCACCGTCACCGTATCGCCGTGACCGTAGCCGGGCTTCGGACCGGTGATCACCTCACCGAATGCGCGCCCGGTCATCGGCACATCGGCCGGCACCGGCGGCAGCAGATTCGGCTGCACGCCCGCGGTCCAGTCCAGCGGGGCCGGGCCGCGGCCGAGGTCGACGCGTGCGGCCACCGCACGGGCCAGCCGATCGAATTCCTGCACATAGGCGGGCAGGGTCCAGCGGCCGAACAGCGTTTCCCCGCCCTCGTACTGCTGGGAGGCGTATTCCTCCGGCGTGGTCACGTAGCCGCAGTACCCGTTCGAATAGCCTTGCAGCAGCACGTTTTCCAGCGGGACGGACAGGGCGTGCGCCACCACCCGCCGGATCCGCAACCCCGAGACCACCGTGTATTCCGCCGGCCCCGAGGCCAGCACCAGATCGCCGATCCGCAGAATCTGGATCGGCACCGTCAGCGGGACCCACGGGCGCGGCGGCAGCACACCCAGCGGCGCCACGATCAACTTGGGCGCCTGCACATCCCGCATCCACTGCTCGATGGGGCCGTCCAGTCCGCCCAGCGCGGCGACGACCGGATCCGCATTGCCTTCCTGCAGGAACGACAGCTGGGTCTTCCAGTTGTCCTCCGAACTGGTCGCGGCGGCCGCGGCGCCCATCATGGCGGGCGCGGTGCGGGCCGGTTTGCCGTCCGGCGTGTAGGACCCGTCGATGGCGGTATCGGCCATGTTCAGATAACGCAGCGCGGCATCCACTCCCCCGCTGCGCATCGGCCGCGCCGCATCGAAAGCCGCACGGCCCGCGCGATATTGGCGCTCGCCGATGAGAGAACAGTTGAGCCGGTTGTCCTCGGTGGGCCCCGACGGATGCCACGGCGTGAGTCCGATATTCGGCGTCATATCACCGGCGTTGGTCTGCGCGAACGCCGCCACGAAGCCGGGCTTTCCGGCGCCCGGACGCACTCCCATCTCGTCGTGCTCCCAGCGGTAGCTGGCATAGCCCTTGTTGTCGGCCGAGATGAGCGTATTGGCGTCGGTAAGCGATGTCCCGTGCGTCGCGAACCAGGTGATCGCGCCGATGTCCTTGCCGCCCTGCCGCAATCGCAGCACCGTCACCTGCGGATCGATCGCATTCGGGAATGCGGCCTTGTCGTCCGGCGGGTTCAGGTCGAAGGCCACCCGGGAGCGGTTGGCCGAGGCGTCGTGCAGTTCGCCGTGCCCGAGCGACAGCGTGCCCGGCGCCAGATTCTCGTGCGCCGCCACCAGCGCCGCGACGATACCGTCCACCTCGGCTTGATGGGAATTGTTCTGAAAGCCGTATGCGGCAAGGGAATAGGCGTATTCGCGAGCGGTGCCACCGCAGGAATTGTGATTGTGGGTGGCGTTCAGGTTGACGTTGCGCTCGGTGTACAGGGCACCGAATCGCTGTGCCAGCCGCTGCATCACGGCCAGATGGACCGACTGGAACAGGCATGCGATATCCGCGTTGACGAAGGCCACCCGCTCGCCACTGGCCCGGTCGACCACGATGTAGGCGCGCGCCCAGGTCCGCATGAGCAGCCCGGTCGCGACCTGGTCGAGTTCGGAGTAGCCCATCATGCCCTGCCCGGCGACCGCGCCGGTCACATCGGCGATGCCGGCGCCGACCAGATATCCCGCCTCGTCGCCGGTGACCCGGATCGGTGCCGCCCCCGCGGAAGCGGTGGCCCCCACTCCCGCGGCCACGGCCGCGGTCACGGTGCCGGCCAGCATCGATCGCCGGGTAAACGTCACTGATCGCTCCTTCGATTCCGGCCGCCACGCTGCGACCGCCTCCTCCAACCGTGTGCACCGGAGATTACTGGTCACTCGTCCAGTACGCCAGCCCCGATTTCCCCACCGGGCCGGGTTACTCGATGGGCGCGGTCAGCGGCAGTGCGATCACCGAGGTGCCGACGTGCACAGTGAACGGACCGGGTTCGGTGTCCCAGCCCGCGTCGGTCCAGTCCTGAAAGGCTCGCTGCGGCAGCGAAATTCGCACCCGGCGCACCCCGCCCGGTTCGGCGGTGACGCTGGCGAAGGCGGCCAGCCATCGCACCGGCCGCTCGATCGCACTGTTCTCACGGGACAGATAGACCTGGACGACCTGCTTACCGGTCCGCTCGCCGATATTGGCCACGGTCACCTCGACGTCGTGGCCGTCCACCGCGAGATCGCTCAGCTCCCACACGGTGTAGCCGAGTCCGTGGCCGAACGGATACGCCGGCTGCACACCGGCCCGCAGCCAGGCGCGGTAGCCGATGTGCACGCCCTCGTCGTAGCTCAGGGTGCCGTCGGAGTCCGGCGTGGTGTCGCGGACCGGCACGTCGGCGAGTTCCTTCGGCCAGGTGGTCGGCAACCGGCCGCCGGGTTCGGCCGCGCCGGTCAGCACGTCGGCCAGTGCGGCGCCGAATTCCTGACCGGGGAACCAGGACAGCAGCACCGCGGCCACGTCGTCACGCCACGGCATCTCCACGGGGGCACCGGAATTCACGACCACCACGGTGCGCGGATTGACGGCGGCGACCGCGGCGACCAGGTCGTTCTGACGGCCGGGCAGCGCGAGGGTGGTCCGGTCGCGCCCCTCACTCTCCAGCTGTTCGGTGGTGCCGACGACCACCACGGCCACCTCGGCCCGGCGCGCGGCCTCGACCGCCGCGGCGAATTCCTCCTCGGGCGCGCGTTCCGGCCGCGCCACGACCAACCCGACGCCCAGGATCATGCCCAGCCCCGCGGCCGCCGACGCACCCGATCCGACCGTGATCCGAACGTCGACCTCCTGGCCGGCGGCGAGTTCGCACGCCACGCGGCGTTGCGGCGGATCCAGCAGTGCCGCAACGGGATCCGAACCGTCGAAGGCGATATCGGTGTCGATCACGGTCGCGCCGTCGAGTTCCATCACGCAGTGACCGAGCGCCGCGGCACCGAGCTGCCACTCGCCCGCCACATCGGCGCGCAGTCGCGCGCGCAGTTCGATCGCCGACGCGGCCGCCGCGTGCGGATCACCGAACAGCACCAGCCGGCCCGCCGTGCGGTGCTGGGTGTCGAGGACACGCTCCCCGTCCAGATAGCGCAGGCACAGCCCCGGTGTGCCGGTGGCCGGGTCGGTGACCAGGTCCAGCGGCGCAGGTATCAGGTCGTCACCGGTGCGCACCCCCGGCGTGTGGGTGACCGGCAGCACCGCCGACAGACCCTCGACCGGCGTGACGGTGTGGTCGGGGATCACGGTCGCGCTGCCGCCGCCCATGTACCGCGGCTGCGCGGCGGCGGGCCCCAGCAACGCCACCGAGGTCCGCGGCGGCAGCGGCAGCACACCGTCGTTGTGCACGAGCACCATCGCGGCCGCGGCGGCGCGGCGCACCAGATCGTGGGCCTGTGTGGCGGTGAAGTCGGGCACCGGCTCGGGCTCGTGCGGGGCCAGGGCGCCGACGCGATCGGCGAAACGCAGGATGCGCCGGACCTTGTCGTCGATCGCGGACTTCGGCACGGTGCCGGCCGCGAGCGCGTCGGCGAGGGCCGGACCCCACAGCGGCGACGGGCCCGGCATGCACAGGTCGGTGCCGCGCGCGGCGCCTTCGGTACTGCGCACGGCAGTCCAGTCCGAGACGACCACGCCGTCGAATCCCCAACTGCCCTTGAGGGGTTCGTCCAGCAGCGGCGATTCGGTCATGGTGATGCCGTCGACGCTGTTGTAGGCGGCCATCACCATCCATGCCCCGGCCTGCACCGCGCGTTCGAACGGATACAGGTACAGCTCGTGCAGGGCGCGCGCGGCGACGTGGACGTCGACGGTGAACCGGTCGGTCTCGGAATCGTTGGCCACGAAGTGTTTCGGGCAGGCGGCGACGCCGTGTGCCTGCACCGCACGCACATACGCGGCCGCCATCTCCGCGGTCAGCATCGGGTCCTCGGAGAAGCATTCGAAATGTCTTCCGCCGAGCGGAGATCGGTGCAGGTTCACGGTGGGCCCGAGGACGGCGTAGACGTTCTTCTGCCGGGCCTGCGCCGCGATCAGGGCCCCGATCTCGGTGAGCAGGTCCCGGTCCCAGGTGGCGGCCAGCGCGGTTCCCGACGGCAGGCTCACCGAGGGATCACGTTCGTCCCAGTTCTCGCCGCGCACACCCGACGGCCCGTCGGATACCGGCATCTCGGCGAGGCCGATCGCGGAATCCCCGGCCAGACGGAACATTCCGGCTCCGGAGATGAGTCGTAGTTCGGCCGCCGGATCCAATTGCGTTGCCAGCTGCTCGATCCGGTCGTGCATCGGCTGCCCCGTTTCGTCTCGACTGCGCATCGGCCTCGACGCTACGGGATATCGGCGGGTCGGCGCCGTATTACCCGGCGCGCGTCGGGGTTAGCGCAACCGCAACCGGACCATCGGCAGCGTGTCGACCGGCGCGCCGGTCGCTCGTTCGATCACCGCGCGCAGGTTCTGCCAGGCCCGGGGGTGGTCGTGGATGTAGTGCGCGAGCGCCGCCGCCGATTCGGCCTCGGTCATCGCCGTGGCCGTCGCGGGTACCGCGCGCCGGGTGCCGACCCACAGCCGGACGTTCGAGTCGGCCTGGATGTTGCGGTACCACTGGGCGCGCGTGCCGAAGCCGGACACGATGACGTACTCGCGGGGCCCCGGGTGGTCGACCACCTCCAGCACCACGTGCCGCTTCGCGCCGCTCGTGCGGCCGATATGTTCCATCATCAGCAGCCGGTGCCCGAAGACGAATCCGAGACCCGCGCGATACAGCCCGATCGGGGCGCGGACCAGGATCCTGGTGTGCAGTGCCCGCGCACCCAGCCCGGCGGCGAATTCGGCGAATGCCATGGTGATCTCCTAGTCGACAGTGAACCGGGGCCGCTCGTCGCCCGAGTCGCCCCGCACGCCCGCGATCCGCAGCAGCGGCGTCCCGAGGTCGAGTGCGCGGGTTCCGGGGTCGATGAGGCGATGCAGAACCAGGCCGTCCAGCGCGGCCACCAGCACGACCGCGGTCGCCTCCGGATCGGGGACGGATTCGTCGGCGCGCAGCCGGGCGGCGATCGCGGCGCGGAATTCGGCGAGTACGGCGGCCAGGCCCGCACGCAGCCGTTCGTGCCGGGTGGCGGCGAGCAGCATTTCGCTGAACACCCGGGTATCGGTGTCGGTGTCGTCGTAGCCGCCGATCAGCGACAGCAGTGCGGTGATGCCGGCCGCGGTGTCGCCGAGCAGGTCGGTGGGCACGTCGTCGACCAGCCGCCGCATCATCCGCAGCGCCGCGTCGATCAGCAGGTCGTCCACCGATCGGAAGTGATAGTGCACCAGCCCGGCCCGCACCCCGGCCCGTTCGGCGACGAGCCTGGTCGTCACCGCTCCCCAGCCGCGTTCGGCGATCAGTTCCGTCGCGGCGTCCATCAGCCGGGCCCGCGTCTCGCGGCCCTGTTCTTCCGCGGTGACCAACGCACCTCCTTGGTCGTTCGCCTTGGGCGAATGACCAAACTATACCGCGACGGTGGGAACCTCCACAAGAGGCCGTCGACCCGCCGTGCGCCACGCTCGCGGAGTTGGTCCCGGGTCAGGACGGTGTGATAGGGAATTGTCGTGTCATGCACCCCTTCCGTTCATCCCCTCTACACCGCCGCGCCGCCATGCCCGCGACGGTGACGGAGGCGGCCGTCGATCGCGCGCGAGCGCTCGGCTACCGCCGGGACCTGGACGGATTGCGCGGACTGGCCATCGCGCTGGTGGTGGTGTTCCACATCTGGTTCGGCCGGGTGTCGGGCGGGGTGGACATCTTCCTGGTGCTGTCGGGCTATTTCTTCACCGGTTCGCTGCTGCGCCGGGCCGAGTCGAGCGGTGAGGTCGGCATCGGCCTCACTCTGCGGCGCACCGCCCGCCGGCTGTTGCCCGCGCTCGTGGTGGTGCTCGGCGCCGTCGTGGTCGCGACCGTCACGCTGCGGCCGTACACGCAGTGGGGTGATCTGGCCGGCCAGACCCTGGCGTCGCTGCTCTACTACCAGAACTGGCGGCTGGCGACGACCTGGTCGGACTATCTGGCCGCCGATCCGTCGGTGAGCCCCCTGCAACACCTGTGGTCGATGTCGGTACAGGGGCAGTACTACCTCGCGGCCCTGCTCGTGGTGGCCGCCACGGTATGGGTGTGCCGGAGACTCGGGCGCGAGCGCGCGATGCGCCCGGCGCTGGCCGCGGTGATCGTGGTCGCCGCGCTCGCCTCGTTCCTGTACGCCGCGCAGGGTTCGGCGACCCATCAGGGCTGGAACTATTACGACAGCGCCGCGCGGGCGTGGGAACTACTGGTCGGCGCCGGATTGGCACTGGCCGCCGCCTCGCTGCGCGTGCCGCGGGTACTGCGCGCGATGCTGGCGGCCGCGGGCCTGCTGGTCGTCGCGGTGGGCGGCTGGATCACCGACGGGGCGAATCAGTTCCCGGGCCCGCCGGCGCTGCTGCCGGTCGGTGCGGCCGTGGCGCTGATCCTCGCCGGCGCCGGGGTGGCCGCCGAGGAACAGCCGCGGCTCACCCGGATGCTCGCCTCGCCTCCCCTGGTCCGGCTCGGCGACCTGGCCTACTCGTTGTATCTGTGGCATTGGCCGTTGCTGATCTTCCTGCTCGCCGAACGCGGCGGCTCCCGCGCCGGGGTGGCCGGCGGTGCGGCGGTGATCGCGGTGTCCCTGGGGCTGGCCTACCTCACCCATCGCTATATCGAGCAGCCGCTGCGCCTGCGCCCCCGGCAGGAGACCACCGCGCCGGCGTTCGGCCCCCGGTATCGCCGCACCGCCGGAGTCGCGCTGTCGGTGACGGCGGCGGTGGTCGCCTCCGCGGCGGTCACCTGGAGCGCGGTCGTGCAGACTCATCCGCCGCGGGCGGTGGGCGCCCTCGACCCGGTGCAGTATCCCGGCGCCGAGGCACTGGTCGGCGGCGCGTCGGTACCGCAGGCGCGCATGCGGCCGACACTGTACGAGGCGCCGGCGGAACTGCCCCGCCCGACCGTCGACGGATGCATCGCCGACTGGGATCACCGCGAGGTCGTCAGCTGCACCTACGGGCCGGCCGATGCCCAGCACACGCTGGCGGTGGTCGGCAACTCCCACGCCGAGCACTGGATGCCGGCGCTGCAGCAGCTGGCCGAGCAGCACCATTTCAAGATCCTGGTGCATCTGAAGATGGGCTGTCCGCTCACTCTCGATCAGAACGCCATGTACAAGGGCGAACCGAATCCGGACTGCCGCGACTGGTCCCACGAGGTGATCGACCTGCTGGGCAACGAGCGGCCCGAGTGGGTCTTCACCACCGGCACCCGGCCGGTCGACGCGGGCGGCGACGAAACCCCGCCCGACTACCAGGACGTCTGGAAGACGTTGTCCGACAAGGGAATCCGGGTGATCGCGATCCGCGACACCCCGTGGCTGCGCCGCGAGGGTGTGCGCTATCGCGCCATCGACTGCCTGGCCCGCCACGGCGATCGGATCAGCTGCGGAATGCACCGCGCCGATGCACTCTCACCGGTCAACCCGGCCCTCGACGCGGCCGCCGCCTTCCCGAACGTCTTCCCCATCGACCTCACCGACGCCGTCTGCGAACGAGACGTCTGCCCGGTGGAAATCGGCAATATCCTCGTCTACCACGACGAGCACCACTTCACCGCGAGCTTCGCGCGGTCGCTGGCCCCCGAACTCGGCCGGCAGCTCAGCCCCCTGCTGGGTTGGTGGTGAACAGCGAGGCCAGCGGTGGCCGCTCGGCCGACGACACCGGACTCGTCACCCGCCGCCACCCCGCCGCCTCGGGCCGGAACTGAGTCAGCCCCACCCCCGAATCGGGAATGTCGAGGCGCGCGAGCAGGGTCGCGATGATCTGACGGCTCATCACGGCCAGCTCGTGGGTCGGCCGATTGCGATGAATCCGGATCCCCAGATCGACCTCGTCGATCGCCGCGCGGCCGTAGCGGTGCAGGGTGTCGAGCAGGATGCCGATCTCGACGCCGTAACCGGGCGCGAACGGAACCGCGGTGAGCAGTGCGCGGGTGGCGGCGTATTCACCTCCGAGCGGCTGCCGCACATCGGCCACCTCGGGAGCGAGTGCGGTCAGCAACGGCCGGGCCACCAGCTGGGTCACCCGCCCGCCGCCGTCGGTGTCGCCGTGCGGATCGTCGCCGAGCGGTCGGCGATAGAACCCTTTCACCAGCTGAATGCCCGGATCCCGCAGCAACGGCGCCACCAGCGCGGGCACGAAGCCCGGGTCGGGATCGTGCAGGTCGGAATCGATGAATACGACGATATCGCCGGTCGTCACCGCCAGTGACCGCCACAGCACCTCCCCCTTGCCGGCCCGCACCGGCACTCCCGGCAGTGCCTCCTCGCGGGTGTACACCGCACTCGCACCCGCGGCGCGGGCGCGGGCGATGGTGTCGTCGGTCGAGCCGGAGTCCACGACGACCAGTTCGTCGACGAGTCCGCCGATCAGATCCCGAATCGAATCGATCACTCCCGCGATGGTGGCGCGCTCGTTCAGGGCCGGGATCACGACCGACACGGTCCGGTCGCCTTTGGCCCGGATCAGGTCGTTCACTCCGACATCGTGTGCGGAAGAAGCGGTTCCGGCGGCGGGTGCGGCATAGGTCATCGATATCTCCTCAGATACCCGGGTCCAGAATGTCGGTCGTCAGCTCCGGCCACAGCCGCGCCCAGGTGTCGCGCGGCTCGGCGCACCGCCAGATGGTCACGTGGGCGTCGATACCGGGGAACCCGCGCGGATCGTCGAGGCGCACAAGGGGCTCGACGGTGGAAAATGTTCGGCGCAAACGCATTTCGGCGGTGTCGGTATCGACATAGATGATCGTGGTGGTGCCGGGTGGCGGGCGGCCGAACTCCGCGAAACCGCGATCGGGACTGTAGACCGGCGGCAGTCCGGGCGGCCCGAAACGATCCAGCGCCGCTGCCTGCCAATAGGTGCGGGTCAGTATCGCGGTCCGGGCGTGATCCGGACCGGCTCGTTCGACGGCCAGCGCCGCGCCGGCGACGAGGGTGTCCCAGCCCGTAGTCCCGGAAACCCGCATGCGCGTGGACAATTCGGCGCGCGTGGTCACCGGTCGCGGTGGGCTGCCGGACGGCAGCAGCAGCACCACCGCGAGCGCGATGACGATCGACACCGTCGCGGCGGTGAACGCGGTGGCTCGCGGCCATCGCACCGGAAACCGCTCGGCCAGCACGCAGGCGCCCGCCGCGAACAGCACCGGCAGCAGTCCGGCGACGTAGTAGGGGCGCCCGCCGCTGACGGCCACGAACAGCACCACGACGCAGGTGGCAACCGCCAGGAAGCGGTGGTCACGCAACCGGCGACTCGCGAAACCGTAAGCGGCACAGCCGATCAGCACCACACCCAGCACTCCGGCCATGGTCACCAGCTGCACCGGCAATCCGGCCGTGCCGCCCGTCGCGGCATGCTGCTCGTCGCGGATCACCGCCCCCATGGCCAGCTGCGGCCAGCCGTGGCGCTCTTGCCACAGCAGCGCGGGCGCCGCCGACACGGCCGCGATGGCGGCGGCGGCCCACAGTGCGGGCCGGCGCATGAGCTCACGCGGTCCGCAGCAGGCGATGCCGAGGACGAGGGCGGCCACGACGACGGGCAACAGCAGTTTCACCTGTAGATCGATCGCCGCGACCACTCCCGCGATCAGCAGCAGCCGGTCCGCTCGGGTCCGCACCCAGCGCGCCGACAGCCAGGCGAGAACGGCGACGGCCGTACTGTCGAGGGCGAACGTCGACAGCGACGCGGTCTGAGTGACCACATACGGGCAGCAGGCGTATCCGATCGCGGCGAGAATCCGCGCGGCGCGGCCGCCGCCGAACTCCCGCGCCAGCGCCGCGGTGACGACGATCGCCGCCACTCCGGCCAGAATGGCCGGCAGTCGCAGCACGGTCGGGGAATCGGGCGCGACAGCGTGCGCGGCACGCGCGAGCAGCGGAACGAGCGGTCCCTGATCGACGTATCCGGCGGCCGGATGATATCCGGCGGCGACGAAGTACAACTCGTCGCCGAACCAGCCGTACCGCGCGGCCCGGGCCACGAGGATCGCTGCGGTGAGCACCGCGACCACACCGACCCATATCGCCGCTCTGTACCGTGAGACCGTTTCCGGCACAAGGTCTTTCAGCACGCACCTCGCCGGTCGACGGCCCGGTGCGATGCGAGGTGTCACAGTAATGCGGCATCGACCCGTTCGGTGCCGGTCAGAGCGATATCGCGGCACAGTTTCGTCAGGGTCGAAAGGTAGTGCGCCACGGCCTCGTGCGCACGCGGGGTATCCGGGAACACCATGCTCAGCTGGGTGACGTCGGGGAAGCGGTTGATCCACAGGTAGACCTCGCTGGAACTGGCCCGGTTGCCGTACAGTCCGCCGTTGATGCGGTCGAACATCTCCGCGCCAGCCATCCGCCGCACATCCACGTAGGAGACCATCGGCGCGGAGAAGCCGAGCCGGGTGCGGATGCGCGGATCGTCGGCGGCCAGCTCCAGCACCCGGTGCACGCACACCTGTGCCAGCTCTTTCGCCGCATCGGCCTGAGCCTGGGCGCGGCCCACCAGCGAGGTGAACGTCTCGTCCGGCCGCACCGCCACCGCGACCGGCACCAGACTGGTGTACCAGCCGATCGCCCCCTGCTCCCCCGGAGTCGAGCGAGTATTGACCGGCGTGAACACGAAATATTTGTCCCTGCCGGTCAATTCGTATTCGGTGAGCGCGATCGCGGCGAACACACCACCGAGGAATTTCCCGCCGAAGTCCTGGCACACCTGCTCGAACCGCAGCGCCTCCGCCTCATCGAACAGCGGCACGGTGATCTGCGCGCCGCGGGTGAATCCGCTCGCGCCCGGCGCCACGCCGAGGTCCATCGGGAACGACGGCACCGCGCCGCCGTGGCGGATCAGCAACTCCAGCCAGCGCTGCACCGGCGCGGATTCGGTGGTGAGCTCGGCGTTGTAGTTGAGTTCCCGCGCACAGTAGGCGAGGTGCCCGTCGACCGGTGCGATGGGCACCTGTCCGCCGGACAGTTCGTTGCCGTAAAGCAGCAGCAGATCCACGCACGACAGCGCCTGCCCCACACCGTCGGTGTGCAGGTGGTCCACGGCCGCGTAGACGGTGAACGAGTCGCCCCGATCGATCACACCGAAACCGAAACAGTCCCAATCGAATACGTCGCGAGCGTGGCGCTGCACATGGTCGCGGACGGCGTCGCTGTCGGTGATCTCGCCGTAGTCGCGCGGCTCGAAGTCGATATCGGCCGGGTCGGCGACGTGGCGCGCGATCCGCTCACCGGGCTCGCAGGAGAACCAGCTCCAGAACGTGTCGTGGCGCCGGGCGAACGCGGTGATCGTGCGGGTCATGGCGTCGCGGTCCAGCGGGCTGGGAAAGTCGAACGCGATCATGCACAGCCGGGACGCGCGAGATCCGCTGTCGCGCTGCCGATATGCCGCGCGCAGATATTCGCGCTGCTGGTACGACGGGCCGACCGGGTGCTCCGGGGCGGCCAGGACCGCCGCACGCGACTGCGACGTGGGTGCCCAGGCGATCAGTCTGCCGGGCTGCGGATGCCAATCGTCGAAGAAACCGAAACCGACCATGGAAACCCTCGTTTCGTCCAGATGTGACGACGCGCCGGCGCCGGCCGCGCCGCCGAATCACGCGGACCGAGTCAACGGCACCCGCGCCGATCCGCCAACCGTCGCCGTGGAAGTTTGTGACCTTCCCCAGATCCGGTCGAGTCCGATAGGCCGTCGGTCCCAACAGTCGGCGCGACACCTTGCGACCGCGACCTTCGCGGGCCTACCTTGACCGCCGTCCAGTCCCGCCGAAACGAGAGAGGTAGGCGGATGATTCGCCGCTCACTGCCCACCGCCCTGCTGGCGTCGGTGCTGACCGCGGCGCTGTGCGCGGCACCCGCGGCGGCCGACGATCCACCACCCGCCCCGGTGAGCATCGCCGCGCTCACCGCCGCCGCCGAGCCCGCCGCCGACGGCGCCCACCTGCTCGGGGTCGAGCAGGAAGCCGACGGCATGCTGAATCTGCGGGTGCACTCCGCGGCGATGAACCGCGAGATCGAGGTGAAAGTCCTTCGGGCGCCGGACGGTTCGGCGCCGGCGCCGGTGTTGTATCTGCTCAACGGTGCCAGCGGCGGTTCGGAGGCCAGCAGCTGGCCCGAGCAGACCGATATCGTCGATTTCTTCCGCGGCAAACAGGTCACGGTGGTGACCCCGATGGGCGGCAACGGCAGCTATTTCGCCGATTGGCGCTCCGACGATCCCGTACTCGGCCGGCAGAAGTGGTCGAGTTTCCTCACCGCGGAGCTGCCGCCGATCATCGATTCGGCCTTCCACGGCTCCGGAGCGAATGCGGTGGCCGGTATCTCCATGGCCGGCACCTCGGTATTCCAGCTGGCCCTGGCCGCGCCGCAGTTGTATAGGGCGGTCGGGTCCTACAGCGGCTGCGCGCGCACCAGTGATCCGCTGGGCCAGGCGTTCGTCGACGGTGTGGTGCTGCGCTGGCGCGGTGATCCGCTGAATCTGTGGGGTGCGCCGGACGATCCGCTGTGGGCGGCCCACGATCCGTACGTGAACGCGGATCGGCTGCGCGGGCTGGCGATCTACGTCTCGACCGGCAACGGAATTCCCGGCCCCTTGGACAATCCGGACGGGCCCGGAATTCACGGCAATACCCGCAAACTCATCGAGCAGCTCGTCTACGGCGGGGTGCTCGAGGCCGCCACCCACAACTGCGCGATCGCGCTGCGGGACCGGCTGACGCAGTTGAACATTCCCGCGACATTCGACCTGCGCGCGAACGGCACCCACTCCTGGGGGTACTGGCAGGACGATCTGCACCGCTCCTGGCCCCTGTTCGAGCAGGCTCTGAACCGCTAGCCTGCCGTCGCGATTCTCCGTGCGGCGGAGACTGTTTCGCGCACGTACTCGGCGCGCTCGGCCGCACCGACGGCGGCACTGAGCGGGCCGATCTGGACTTCCATCGCCACCCGGTCGCCGTCGAGGACCGGGACCGTGAGATAGCTGATCGGCAGTGCGCGATCGCTGTCGAGATCAGCCCGGCTGTGCGCCGCGCCGCCGATCGTGGCCAGCAGTGCCAACACCCGCTCACGCAACGCCTTGTCCGCGGGACGGTCGGACAGATGGTCGACCACCTCGGCCAGCACCCGCAGCGTCGGCAGGCTGGCCGCGTCCAGGCCCCACGCGCAATATCCCAGTGCGCGAACGGTTTCCAGCACCTGCTCGAATTCGGCCCGGCGCTCGGGTGGCGCCTGCTGCAACCACGCGCGTTGCGCGGGCAGGCCGGCGTGGGCCAGTACGGCCGCGCCGGCCGGGGGGCGCAAGGGAATTCGGGTGCCTGCCTCGATGCCGGCCGGGATCAGACCGGGCCCGCCCGCCACGGCGACGAAGATGACCTCACTGCCCGCGATGGACGTAAGGGCGGCACCGCAGCCCACGCGTTCGGCCAGCCGGCGCAGTTCCGCCTCGAGGCGGTCGTGATCACGCAGGCGATCCCGCAGCCGCCCGCCCAGCACCAGCAACGCCGGACCGGGCTCGTAGCCGAGATCGGGAAGCCGCTGGACCCAACCGGTTTCTTCCAGGGTGCCCAGGATCGCTCCCATCGTGGAACGGCTCAATCCCAGCGTATCGGCGATTTCGGCCGAGGTCAGCGCGCCGTCGTGCGCGGCGAGCAGTTCCACCACCGACACCACCCGCCGAGTCGGGGGCGAGCTTTCGGCCCGTCCGGTGTTGCCAGTCGGCACGAGGTCTCCTAACCTGTCGCGATACGAATAATTGAATCATTCGATACGAATAATCATATCGAGGAGTGCTTGTGCGACGTAAGGGCTTTACCGGGGGCGCGGTCACCTCGATCGCGGCCGCCGCGGCGGCGATACTGACCATCGGCGCGGGTACCGCGAACGCCGCGTTCGGCCCACCCCCTCCGGTCGATCCGTATCTCGGGCCGGTCGGCACCGCCACCATGCACGGCGATGCGGAATCCTCCGACAGCACTCCGCTGCCGGGCGTCGGTACCGGCGCGGTGAACGCACAGTTCCGCGAACTGGCCGCCGCGTGCCCGACCATTCTGCAGGGCGCCGACGGCATGCCACAGGCGTTGTGCACCACCGTCACCGACCGTTCGCCCAAGATATTCCTGCTCGACCCGAACAACGGTCAGCCGCTCACCTCGCTGTCACTGCCCAAGGGCGGACTGCTCGGCGGGGTCTATGCCTATCTGGACAACGCCGACCACATGGTGATGGTCGACGGTGACGACAATCTGGTACGGGTCGCGCATACGAAGGAGGGCAACGGCTGGAAGCTGGCCATCGCCTCCTCGACGCCCCTCGGCGCCGCCGTGACCGGCCACTGCGGCGGGAACGGCTGCGACAGCGTCGCCTCGCTGATGCCCGATCGCGACGGCCGGGTGTGGTTCGCCACCGCCAACGGCTCGGTGGGCGCGGTCGACCCGAAAACCGGCTCCGCGCAATCGATCACGCTGCCCGGCGAGCACGTCGACAACAGCATCTCGACCGCCCCGGAGGGCACCGCGGTCACCACCGATCACGCCACCTATCTGTTCATCGCGGATGCCGCGGGCACTCCGCACCAGGTGTGGCGGCAGCCCTACGATCGCGGCCCGGCGCGCAAACCCGGGCAGCTCAGCTGGGGCAGCGGGGCCAGTCCGACCTTCTTCGGCCCGCGTGACGGCACCGATTATCTGGCGATCACCGACAATGCGGTGCCGCAGGAGAATCTGCTCGTCTACGACACCCGCACCGGCCGCCCGGTCTGCTCGGTGCCCGCGGTGGACGGCACCGAGAACTCGCCGATCGGCTCGGGTAACAGCGTCTTCGTGGCGAGCACCTACGGCTATCCCTATCCGGCGCTGCCCGACAACGCCGGTCCGAGCGAGCCGGACAAAGCCGATTTCACCGGCGGCATGGTCCGCATCGACGTGAATGCCGACGGTAACGGCTGCACCCGGAAATGGAGCAGCGATGTGAAATCCGCCGCCGTCCCCCGGCTTTCACTGGCGGACGGCAAGATCTACACCGTCGCCCGCAAGAATCGGATCGCAGGCATCGATACCGGCAGCGCCGGAGCGGTGATCGACACCTATCACCTCGTCGTGATCGACGCGGAAACCGGCACGGAGAATTCCAGCCGGTTGATCGGCACCAGCACCGTGCACGACACCCTGCAGATGGTCGGCACGATCGCGCCGGGTCGCGTGCAATACCAGGGCACCACGACCGGACTGTTCCGGATCACACCGAGCTGAACGGGAATTCGACCGCGCAGGGGCGAGACCGCTACCGGTCTCGCCCCTGCGTTCTTTCGGATCGCTCGAAGATTGCTACTGTGGTTGTCCGGTACGCGCGATCGTCTACTAAATGCGTACGTACATAGTCGAATAGTCGCAGCGATGTCCGGAATCCGCTCGGCCCATTGGCTTCTCACGTTAAATGCTTATTACGCAGCTGTATCCGCTTGGTTAGCAACATTTCTCAACCGTAAACGTTTCTGCGTCGCACCTTTACGCCGGGTTGGCACTCGTTAATCTCAAGTTCGCGCGATCCGGATAATCCGGATTTCGCACCGGCAGCGGATAATTCGGCAATTCTCCCCCTGGAATTCCCGATCGCTCGCCGCCTTATCCGATCGACCACGATGAGGATCCGATGAACAAGACCACCCGTTTGGTCTCCGGCGCGACCATAGCTCTGATGGTGACCGGTGCCGTAGCCACCACCGCCACCACTGCCAACGCCGCCACCGGCACGCCCGCGGCCCCCGCCGCCGGCGCACCGATCGCCGCCGACCCGTTCACACTGACCACCGACATCCTTCCGGGCGTGCGCTACACCAGCAACACGCAGGACGGCTCGGTCAGCATTCAAACCGGACTGGGCTCGCTCACCACGGTGGGCACCCAGTTCCAGGTCAAGGACGGCAACGGCGCCCTGGTCGCCGGTACCGCCCTGGCCACCTCGCCCAAGGCCGAACAGGCCGCCACCGCACCCGCCTCGCTGCCCGAGACCCAGCAGGCGGCCGCCGAGCAGCCGGCGCCCCAGTCGGCCGCCGTCGAACAACCGGTCACCTCCGCCCAGCCGATCTATACCCAGGACGAGTTCAACTCCGCCCTGAGCGTGGCCGCCACCCAGTTCGGGCTGGCGACCGGTATCGGCAGCCTCGCCGGCGGCGCGGTGGGCGGCATCACCGGCTGCGTGCTCGGCGCGACGATCGGCTTCGCCCTGGTGCCGGAGTTCTTCCTCGGCAGCGGCGCGGCCGGCTGCCTGGTCGGCGCCGGACTCGGTGCCACCGTGGGTCCGCTGATCGGCGCCGCCATCCTCGGCGTGCCGGTCGGTATCGCCAGCGCGGTGCAGATGTACAACACCCTCAACGCACCTGCTCCGGCCGCCTCCTGAGTCGGCTCTCCCACCCTGTGGCCCCGTCGTTCCGGCGGGGCCACAGCCGTTCCCGGGGGCCGGGAATGGGTACTATCCCGGTACGTAGTCGATGGTGGAGAGGTGCGATGGCACATCGTTTCGGGGATCTGGAGGCGGTGGTGATGGATCGCATCTGGTCCGCTCCCGACACCATCACCGTGCGGACCGTGTTCGAGGACCTGCTGCGCAGCCGGGAAATCGCCTACACCACGGTCATGACCACCATGGACAATCTGCACCGCAAGGGCTGGCTGGAACGCGAACGCGACGGCAAGGCCTATCGCTATCGAGCGCGCCTGAGCCGCGAACAATACAGCGCCCAGCTGATGCGCGAGGCGCTCGGCGGCGGCCGCTCCGATCTGGTGCTCGCCCATTTCGTCGAGCAGATCTCCGACGACGACACCGCCGCGCTGCGCAAGGTGCTGCGCCGCGCGAAAACCCGCAATGCCCACACCGAGCAGCCGGGTACCGAGGTCGCCGAGTGACCCTCGCGCTGTGCCTGCTGGGTTATTCGGCACTGGTCTGCGTTCTCTGCCCGCCGATCCTGACCCGGCTCACCGCGCACGGCAGCGTCCCCTCGCTCGGCGTGCTGGCCTGGCTCACCGCGATCGCCGCCGTCCTCGGCGCCTGGGCGGCCGCCGCGGTGGCCCTGACCGTGCAGGTCGCCCACACCTGGGATCTGCCGATGGCCCACCTGTTCGACGACTGCTGGGTCGCCGTACACGCCACCGCCGACGGCAGCCACGGTCCGATCGCCCAGTTCGCCGCGCTGATTTCGGCCCTCGCGCTGATCGGATTCGTCGTGGTGCGCGGCGTGCGGGTGATCGGTGCGGTGGTGCGCGCGGGACGCAGCAGCGCCCGGCACGCCCGCTCGGCCTCGCTCGTCGGGCGGCGACTCGACGACGCCGGCGCGGCCGCGGCCGTGGTCATCGATGCGCCGCAGCGGGCGGCCTACTGTGTCGCGGGGCGACCCGGGACCGTGGTGGTGACCAGCGCCGCAGTGGCCGCGCTGGATCGGCCGCAGCTGGCCGCGGTACTCGCCCACGAGGACGCGCATCTGGCCGGGCGGCACCATCTGATCCGGGCGTCGACCCGCGCGCTGACCACCACCCTGCCGCGCATTCCTTTGTTCGCCGCCGCCGACGACCGCATCGCCCAGCTGCTGGAAATGTGCGCCGACGACCGCGCGGCCGGTCGCCACAGCCGCAGCGCCGTCCTCACCGCACTGCTCACGCTGTCCGGAGCCACCGGGGACGCCGAGATCGGCTCGCTGCTCCCGGATTCGGCGCTGGGCACGAGCACACTCGCCGTCGCCGACCGGGTGCATCGGCTGGTGCGCTCCGAGTCGCGCACGACGCGCGCCGGCCGCGGAATTCCACTCGCGCTGTTCGCAACAGCGGTCGCCGCGGTGCCGGCTTCCGGATATCTGCTGGTGCATTTCGGGATGGCGGGCTGTCTGCCCTTCGTCCACTGACACGGCGCGGGGACCGGCCCATTCGAAACCGGTCCCCGCGCAGGGTCGTTCAGTTGTAGACGGCGCCGAACGACGGGACGGAGATGGTGCCCAGCTGGTACTGGAAACCGTCGGGGTTGGCATCGGAAACCGGAACCGGCCACCGGTGCCACAGCGTCCCGTACACCGCGGCCACCACCATCCCCGCCCCCGGATCGAAGACAGGGGTGCGGATGGTGGTGTCCACCGGCACGTCGTTATGTTCGATCAGCGTTTGGGTGCCGCTGCGCCCGTTCGACAGGTTGTACCAGACGACCTGCAGATTCGCCCCGCCCTGATTCGGGGCGATGGTGCCCGGCCCGCCGAAGAAGCCGAGGCGGAAGCCGTCGTAGTTCAACGCGATTCCCGACCCGTAGACGCCGGGGCCGGTGCCGCGCCCGATGTCGGATTGGGCGGGTATCTGGAACGGCTGGGCGGGCAGCGCCGCCTGCTCGACGGTCGGTCCCGCGGCGAGCAGCCGATCGATCGCCTGTTCGGCCGCCGGATTCCCGGCCGCCGCCGCGCGCAGATGGGCGGTCGCCGCGGACCAGTCCACGGCAGCCGGTTCCGCCGCGACCGGACCGGCGAACACCGCGGCCGCCGCCGCTGCTGCCGCCGCTGCGGCGGTGAGACGATGGGTGACACTCAGTCGACGCATAACCAGTTCTCCTCGAGTATTCCGGTACAGCTTGCTGAGAAATTGCGATATATCCTGTCACCGTAGCTTTTTCATCCCCGAGTGCGCGGGTGCGGCGCGCTGCAATCGGGCGGCGAGTTCGCGGACGTGGTCGGCGACCTCGGGCGGGGAGTCGACGCGGAAGTCGCAACCGAGTCGCAGCAGCCGGAAGACCAGCCACTGCATGGTGTCGGCCTCGGTGTGCAGCCGGCAGGTGTGGTCGTCGACTTCCTCGACCTCGCCGAGCGCAGCCGCGGACGCACGGATATCGTCCGCCGGGGCGAACACGGTGACCTCCGCGCGGTACACCGGTGTGAGCGAATACAACGAATCGCGGACGTAGGTGGCCGCATCCTCGGCGGGCAATTGCCGTGCCTCGGTGCGCAAGCCGATCGGCTGCGGATTCTCGATCCGGTCGATCCGGAAGATCCGCCAATCGTCGCGCTCGCGATCGAAGGCGACCAGATACCAGCGCTGTCCCGCAGCCACCAAACGATGCGGGTCGACCAGCCGCCGGGTCCGCGCACCGGCGTTCGAGCGGTATCCGAACCGCAGTTGTTCCCGCCCGCCGATCGCGGCCGCCAGCACCGTCAGTATCCCGGTGTCGACCGGCGAATCCGATGCTGGGGCAAGGGTTTCGGTTGCGGCGCTCACCGAGCGGACCCGGCTCCGCAGCCGGGTCGGCAGCACCTGCTCGAGTTTGGCGAGCGCACGCACCGCCGCCTCGTCCGCACCGGGCAGCGCATGCGCGGCGACGGTCCGCAGCCCGATCGCGGTCGATACCGCCTCGTGGTCGTCGAGCAGCAGCGGCGGCATCGCGGTCCCCGCGGCCAGCCGATATCCGCCGTATACCCCCATCGTCGCCTGCACCGGATAGTCGAGTTCGCGCAGCCGATCGATATCGCGGCGCACGGTCCGGGGACTGACACCCAGCCGCTGCGCCAGCTCGCTGCCCGACCACTCCCGCGGTGTCTGCAGCAGCGACAGCAGGGTGAGCAGGCGCTGCGTCGTATCGGTCACCACGTCATTCTGACTCGGAACTAGGACAGTTTCCGACCGTTATGCGCGACGCTCGCCGAGCGCGTGATCCGCCACGTCGCCGGTTCAGCGCTGGGGACAGCGACCGGTCTGCGGCAGAATGCCTGTGCCGCAACCTGATCGGCAGGTCGTGACACAGTGGAGGCGGGAATGACCGAGGAAATCGTGGGCCGGCATGCCGAGGTCGAGGTGGACGGTTCACCGATGACGGTATATCTGGCGCGGCCGGTGCGCGGCGGCCGGTTACCCGTGGTGCTGGTCGGCGCCGAATTGTGGGGTCTGACAGCCGAAGTGCGGGCGGTGGCCGACCGGGTGGCCGCGCTGGGATATGTGGCGGTGGTCGCGAATCTGTATCACCGATGCGGACCCGAGACCGCCACCGGCCTCACCGAATCCGACGAGAACCGGGCGCGGGCCTTCGAGCTGCTCAGCACGCTCACCCGCGACGGCGTGGAGGCCGATCTGCGTGCGGCCGTGGCCTTCGCCCGCGAGCAGGGCGACGGCAGCGACACCACCGGCGCTCTCGGATTCAGCCTCGGCGGGCACATCTCCTACTTCGCCGCGACCCGGCTGGATCTGGCCGCCGCGGCGATCTTCTACCCCGGCTGGCTGCCGGTGGCCGGTACCGCGCTGAGCATCCCGGATCCGCTGCTGTCCTACACCTCGTCGATCGCCGAACGCGGCACCCGCCTGCTGATCCTGCTGGCCGAACGTGACCACGTGATCGACGCCGAGCAGCGCACGGCCATCGACGCCGCGCTCTCGCAGGCGGGTGCGGAGTACGAACTGGTCGTCTACCCCGGTGCACAGCACGCCTACTTCTTCCCGGGGCGGCCGGTGCACGATGCGGCGGCCGCGGCCGATTCCTGGCACCGCGTGACCGAGCTGTTCGCCGCGAAATTGGGTTCGGTGACCGATGAATTTCCGGCGCGCGCCTCGTCCTAGGAGCATGCAGACACAGATCCTCAGTACCCCCGAGGCCGATCTCACCTACGACGTCCGCGGTCCGCTGCCCACCGCCGACGGGCGCGCGCCGCTGCTCATGGTCGGCCAGCCGATGACGGCCGACGGTTTCGCGACCCTGGCCACCTACTTCCCCGACCGCACCGTGATCACCTACGACCCGCGCGGGCTGGGGCGCAGCGTGCGCAAGGACGGGCGGGTCGACCATTCGCCCGTCGTGCAGGCCGAGGATCTGCACACCCTCATCGAGCAGGTCGGCGGTCCGGTGGAGATCTTCGCCAGCAGCGGCGGGGCCGTGACCGCACTGGCCCTGGTGGCCGCGCACCCCGGCGACGTGACCACACTCGTCGCGCACGAGCCGCCGATCCTGCCGGTGCTGCCCGATGCGGAAGCGGCCCGCCGGGCACAGATCGCGGTACGAGATGTGTACGAGGCCAAGGGATTCGGCGCGGCGATGGCCGCCTTCATCGCGATGGCATCGTGGCAGGGCGAATTCACCGACGAATTCTTCGCCCTGCCCACCCCCGACCCGGCGCAGTTCGGCATGCCCACCGAAGACGACGGTTCCCGCGACGATCCCCTGGTCTCGGATCGCTCCTGGGCGGTCAGCGGCTACGTCCCCGACGCCGCGGCACTGACAGCGGCCCCCACCCACATCCTCATCGCGGTCGGCGAGGAGTCGGCAGGCGTACTGACCGCCCGCACCGCAGCGGCCACAGCCGCCCTCCTCGGACAAGAGCCCACCGTTTTCCCCAGCCACCACAGCGGTTTCGTCGGCGGCGACGCCAGCTATGCGGGTCAGCCGGAGGCTTTCGCGAAGCGGTTGCGAGAGGTACTCGACGCCCACCGCTGATTCGAAAACCGTTCACGGCGAGCGCTTTTACGATCACGCGATCTCGCCGTGGCGGTCTCGTCGCCACCGCCCGCGCTCAGTTACTCCGCGCTCGCACACGGTCAGCAATCGAGCTGAATGACCGCTCCTGCCGATGAGGGCGAACCCTCGGCGGTGCTCGATCGGCGGCGTGCGGCGTGTAATCGGTCCTATCTTCGGCAGCCGTCGAGTAGCAAGCGGAGGGTGAGGCGGGGGTCGTAGTTCGGGTCGGTCATCTCGGCGCCCGCGCAGATGTCGCCGATGGCGCGCATCAGTTGGTAGGCGGTGAAATCTGTGGTGACCTCGCCCGCGCCGCGGGCGGCGGTGAGGAGGTTCTCGAAGACGGGGACCAGGCGGTCCAGGAACAGGGCGTGCAGGGCGGTGATGCCGTCGGGGTCGCTGCGCATCGCGGCGGCGAGTCCGTGTTTGGTCGCCAGGAAGTCTGCGAAGAGGTCCACCCATCGGCGCAAGGCTGCGAAGGGTGAGGAAGCTGTCGCGAGGAGAGCGGGGCCGGCCTCGGCGCAGGCGTCGATCTGATGACGGTAGACGGCCGCGACAAGGTCTGCGCGTGTGGGGAAGTGCCGGTAGATCGTTCCCATGCCGACCCCGGCCTCGGCGGCGATACGGCGCACGGGAGCGTCTACTCCGTCGGTGCGGAAGACCGCGGCTGCGGCGTCGAGCAGCGCTTTCGCATTGCGTTGGGCATCCGCACGTTTCGCGGTCGTCGGTGACGGCTCACTCACCCGTTGCTCCTTCCTCCGGCAGTACTTGCCAATCGGAACATCGCTCCGTATATTCGGAACAACGCTCCGATTAGGAGTTTATCGTCCTCGAAGGGAATTTCCCATGTCCGCACCAACCACCCCGATCGTCAGCATCGCGCCCGTCACGCTGGCCGCGCCCGAGCGCGGCGTCGACCTGCAGGTCCGCGTGTCCGCGCCTGTCCGCGGATCCGGCCTGCCGATCGTCGTCCTCGCCCACGGCTTCGGCCAGTCCATGTCCTCCTACGACCCGCTCGTCGACCACTGGGCCGCCAATGGATTCGTCGTTGTGCAGCCGACGTTCCTGGATGCGCGGACGCTCGGCGTTACTGCCGACGATCCGCGGTACCCGGATATCTGGCGCATCCGCGTCACCGACGTCGTACGGGCACTCGACGACCTCGATCAGGTCTGCGCCGCGGTTCCCGGCCTCGGTGAGCGCATCGATCGTGAGCGGATCGCCGTCGCGGGGCACTCCTGGGGCGGGCAGACCGTGAGCATGTTGCTCGGTGCTCGCGTCCTCGGCGCGGACGGTCGGCCCGGTCCCGATATGACCGACCCCCGCGTGAAAGCCGGTGTGCTGCTTGCGACTGCCGGCCTGGGCGGGGACGATCTGACCCCGTTCGCAGTGGCGAACTTTTCCTTCATGAACCCGGACTTCGACGGTCTGACCACACCGGTGCTGGTGGTCGCGGGTGATCACGATCAATCCCAGCTCTCGACCCGCGGACCCGACTGGTTCACCGATGTGTACACCCACAGCCCCGGCGCACAGAGCCTGCTCACCGTGTTCGGAGGCGAACACTCGCTCGGCGGAATTCACGCCTACAACGCCGCGGACACCACCGACGAAAGCTCCGAACGCGTCGCCCTGATCCGCGAGGCCGCCTGGGCCTATCTGCGCAGCGCCCTCGGAATCGACACTGCCGCATGGGAAAAGGTGCAGGCCGAGCTGGCTGGAACCGCCGACCCGATCGGACGGATCGACCACAAGTGACGCCTGTCGCGCTGATCCCGCCCGCCGTCGCCGGCGCCGAGGTGGACAACCGCGTCGGCAGTGAGACGTCCGGCCATGAGCAGGGACATTCTCCCCTGGGTGAACTCTCGATATCCGAGTTGCGGGAACGCACGGGGCCGGCGTCCTCGGCGCTGGGTCGCAGCGTTCGCCGGTCCGGCCGATAGCATCTAATCAAATTGGCGTGCAATGACATCGGCTAGGTTGCGGCAGCTCGATGTGCACGTCGAGCAGATCCAGCAGGGCCAGGGGCTCCAACCTCGATCGGCTCCCGAACGACCGGAACGCGGCAATATCGGATGTACTGAACAGCTGGTGAGAACGATCGGTCGAATATCTCCTCCCAAGGTCTCAGGGCGAGGTTACCTTCGGCCCTGGGGCGACTGCGGAACTGTGCCGACGATGGATCTATGACCACGGGATCCGGTGTCGGCCCCATGCTTATCGAGTCCGCGGTGCCGGCCTTCGACGCCGACCTGATCGAGCATCTGGTGGTGCACGCCGATCCGCGTGCGACCTATCAGGCGGCGCGCGACCTGGATCTACTGAGCGTGCGTACGCCGCTGACGACGGTCTCGATGTGGGTTCGGGAGCTGCCCGCGCGCTGGAGCGGCCGGGCGGTCCCCCCTCCGCAGCGACTGGTGGTGGGTGAGGGCGTCGGGCTGCCGGGCTGGCTGCTGCTCGGCGAGATCCCGGGACGTGAGATCGCGTTCGGTGCGGTCGGCAAATTCTGGCGGCCGGATATCGAATGGCGCGACGTACCACAGGCGGACTTTGCCGGCTTCGCCGAGCCGGGATGGGGGAAGATCGCGGCGAACTTCACCGTCACCGCTTATGGCGAGCATGCCAGCCTGCTCGGCTACGAGGTTCGCACCGTCACCACCGATCCCGTATCGCGGCGGCGATTTCTGCGGTACTGGTGGTTGATCCGCCCGTTCGTGGCGCACATAATGCGGGCCACGTTGCGCACGATCGCGAAGGACGCCGAAACACGGGGGTGAACGGATATCGACCGACAGTCGTTGCGAGCCAGCGGATTCCGATCCCACGCTGACAGTTCACGCCCAGGCCGGATCGACCGAGCCGGGCCGGCGGACCGCTCGCTCATCGGCATGGACAGACGTTCCATGGATGCCCAACGGCTCGAGTCGATCTCAGGCCATCGAGAGCGCAGAGGCCGTCCTCTCGACGTTGCGCTTCAGCACGGCCAGCATGCGCGCCTGCATGATCCACACCACCACGGGAAAGGCCCAGTCGTACATCAACCGCTCGAACCATCTGGGGCGGGCGGCTTGGTAGCCGCCGATGACCAGGCGGGTGCGTCGGCCAGGTAGCCCGGTCAGGCGAAAGCCCCAGAACCCCTCCATATAGGCCGAGGGCCGCGGCCGGCTCGGATCGAGCAACTGTCCCCGGAGATCGGCCAGCCAGTAGAGCCCCAAGAATCGGTTCGGTTCAAGGGTTACCACCGCATAAGAGGGAAGGCCGAGGCACTTCATACGGTCCCCGACGCCGAGGCCCTGCCACTCCGGGTGAACCTCCCGGGCGCTGGGACGGCCCGCGTTGTCGAGGAGGTCCCAGGAATAGAAGCCTCCGCGGTCCCAACCCATCTGAACCAGCCACGGCCATACCTGCTCTGCGGGCGCCTCGATGGTGACGGCCATGGTTGCTCCCCGCTCGCCCTCAGGGACGAAGTCGCCACCAGGAAAGGGGCCGGCAACTTCGTCAGCGGTCGCACCCCACGTCATCAGTCGAGGCGCCAGAAGGCGCCGGTAGGCCACCGTAGCCGCTATTCCCACTGCCGCGGCACCCGCGCTCCCGAGCACACCGGTCATACGACAACCATGCGACACCGTGCAGGCAGGCCACCAGGGCCAAACGTCATAGCGTTCGAGCGGACCCAAGATCTCGGTCGGCGACTCGGCACACGACGCCGACGTGATACGTAGCCCCCCGCTTCGAATACCGCGCCTCGATAATCAGATCGGCGCAATCCCCCTCGCCGTCACCCGCCACGCCAAGAGGGACACTCTGCTGGCAGCCGGCGCCGCCGCGGTCATCTTCACCGACCACGACGATGTCGTCGAGGCGACGCACCGGTACACCGACGACGCCGGCGCCAACATCATCATGGATTCCATCGCGCCCCACACCATCTTGTCGCGAACGAATGTACGAGCAACGCCCGACAAACCTTCTCAGGCGCCGACACCATCGGCGGACGGCCGAGATATTCCTTGACAAGAATATTCTTTCAAGTGAATACTTAGCTCATGGATCAGATCTTCTCCGCCCTGGGCGACGGTGCGCGGTGGCGGATCGTCGAACTGCTGGCCGAGCGGCCTCGCTCGGTCGGGGAGTTGGCGGAGGCGACCGGGTTGCGGCAGCCGCAGACGACCAAACATCTGCAGACGCTGGCTCGGGCGGGGGTGGTCACCGTCTTTCCGTTGGGGCAACGACGGGTGTACGCCCTCGAGGCGGGACCGCTGCACGAGCTGGCTCGGCGGCTGCGCGAGGTTGCGGAGACGGCCGAGGCGCATGCCGGCGAGCGGGACGTGGTTGCCCGCTACCGCGCGGCGATCGACGCGGAAACCGCTGCGGCGCACCGCGATCGGTGGGCAGACGGGCGGACGTTCAGCTTCGAGCGCACCCTGGCCGCGCCACGGAGCACCGTGTGGCGGCACTGGGTCGATCCGGATCTGCTGGCGGCCTGGTGGGCGCCGGCGCCCATGCGCATCACCGAATGCGTGCTAGAACCCGCAGCCGGCGGCCGGGCCGTCCTGGACTATCGCGACCCCGAGGGGCAGCGGTATCGCTCGAAGGGGCACGTGCTGGCGGCGGAGAAGAACGAACGCCTCGTCTTCGAACTGTCCGTCCTGGACGACGCGGGCGCGGTGGCTTTCACCGGCCGCTACACCCTCACCCTCACCGAGACGGCCGAAGGCACCCGGCTGCACCTGGCATCGACCATCACCGACACGACCGCCGACGCGGCCGCCTTCATCGCCGGAATAGAAACCGGTTGGGCCGCAGTCCTCGACAACCTCGCCGACGCCGTCGGCGCATCCACGTCCACCGAATAACCAGACGAAACAAAGGAGCCCGCCATGAGCGACACGCATGCCCGCAGAGTGACCGCCAACCTCAGCATCACCCTCGACGGCCGGTACCGCGGCCCCGGCGGCCCCGCCGATATGGGCCCCATCGTTCGCTATGCGACCACCGAGGTCGCGCGCGATCACCTCACCCGGATGCGGGAGAACGCCACAACGGCGGTGCTGGGCCGGCTCAACGCGGAGGGTTTCCTCGGCTTCTGGCCCTCGGTCGCCGCCGACGACACCGCCGACCCGCGCGACCGCGGATATGCGAAGTGGCTGGTCGATACGGAGAAGGTGGTGCTGTCCCGGACGCTGACCGACGCACCCTGGGACCGCACGCGCATCGTGAACGCCCCCGCCGCCGACGTGATCGCCGAGCTGCGCGGCACCGGCACCGGCACCGGCGACATCCTGGTCAACAGCAGCGCGAGCGTCATCAAGGACCTGCTCGCCGCCGATCTGCTCGACCGCCTGTACCTCATCGTCTGCCCCGAGATCGCCGGTGGCGGACCGCGCCTGTTCGACGACGGCCTGCCGGCGACGACATGGTCACTCTCCCACCAGGAAACGGGTGAACTGGGCGAGCTGGCCGTCGTCTACGATCGCGTGCGCTGACTCGGGCAGCTCTCACGCACCGAGGGCGTCGGCGAACAGCGGCCACGAGGTGTGCAGGTCCTCCTGCCAGTAGCCCCAGGAGTGGGTGCCGGTCGGCCGGAAATCGAAGGTCGCGGGCACGCCGAGTTGCTGCAGGCGGTCGTGCAACTGGTGAGTGCAGAGATTCGTGACGCCTTCGAGTGCCGCACCGAAGACGAGTTGATAGGCGAGCTGCGTCGCGTCACCGTGTGCGCCCTGGAAAGTGTCGAGCGGTCCCGGGATTCCGGTGCCGGTGGAGACGTAGATCGCGGTGCCGCGCAAGCGATCCGCGTGCACATAGGGGTCGTTGGCCGCCCACGCCGGATCCGTCGGCGGCCCCCACATGTTCACGGTGTTCCCCATCCGATTTCCGACCACGGCGTCGACGATCAACTGCCCCTGCGGGTCGCTGGTGCGCACACATCCGGAGTACGAGCCGACCGCCTTGTACAAACCCGGCGCGGCCAGTGCCAGCTGGAAGACCGACGTCCCCGCCATCGATATTCCGGCGATCGCGTTCACCCCGGTACCGCCGAATCCGGAGTCGATGATCGGCGGCAATTCCTTGGTCAGGAAGGTGCGCCACCGCTGCCGGCCCAGCACCGGATCGTCGGCGCGCCAGTCGGTGAAGTAACTGCTGGCGCCGCCGAACGGCACCACCACGGTCACCTGCTTGTCGGCGAAGAACTGCGCGATATCGGTCCGGTTGATCCAGTTTCCGTCGGCGCCGCCGTCGATGCCGTTCAACAAGTACACCGTGGGTGCCGGCCGCGAGCGGTCCGGCGCCGGAAGCACTTCCAGCCGGATCGGAATGTTCATCGACGCGGAATGGACGGTGACCGTGAGGGCGCGTGCTGAACCTGGCGTGGCCGTCGTCAGGACGGACCCGTCGGCGGAGGGACGGGCGTCCGTCAGGGCTTGGGTGGCCGAAACCGAGGCGGGCACAGGCGAATCGGGTGCGGTGGCGGGCGGTTGGGCGGTGGCCGAACCGCAGGCGAGTCCGGCCGTCATCGACAGCGCCGCGGCCAGCCGCACCGAAATGCGGCCGATGGCCTGCGACACACCAGAATTCCCATGCAACACAGCAGAATTCACGCGCCGCCTTTCCTGGGTCCGAAACCGCGGAACCGCCGGCGCCGACGATAGGCCGCCGCGGTGCTACCCGGCAATCGCCGCGTGCCGGCTTTGGCCCGTATGCCAGCGCGGACGCGCCCGGTCTGGTAATGGCCACAAATTCCGCGCTATCGGGTGCCGGGGCAGCGGCCGGCGTCGTTGACTGTGGTCGGCCGTCGGGGAGTCGGGCCGCGAACACATGTCGAGATCGGAGTGCGAGGATGGTCAGCCGTCCGCCGAGAATGCGCATCGCCCGTGCCGTCGCCGTGCTGTCGGCCGTGATCACCGTGGCGGCGGCGATCACCGCCTCGAACGAGCGCGCGATCGCCGATCCTGCCGAGGCCGGCGCACCCGACGGTTCGCACATCAGCGACATCCACCGGCGCGACGACCGGATCCTCGATATCGGGGTGTACTCGGCGGCCATGCGCAATGTGACTCGCGTGCAACTGATTCGCGCCGCCGACCCGGACCGGCCGGCGCCGACGCTGTATCTGCTCAACGGAGCCAACGGCGGGATCAGCGACGGCAGCTGGGCCGATCGCACCGATATCGC